>JAAYAK010000156.1 GCA_012719415.1 Syntrophorhabdus sp. | reverse complement strand
ATATCACAAAGGCTGAAATACCTGTGGGTCTACTGTCTTGAAAAGGTTAAATAGATATCTCCTTTCCAGCGCTATCAAGTATCTGCTCATCGCCCAGATGGCGGGGGTCAGCATGTTCCTTGTCATCGAATTCTTTCAGCATACGGACCGCTTCACCGAATCGATGCATGCCTTCGCGATGGTCGTGCTCTACATAGTGCTCCTCCTTCCCTATTACTTCAATCTCATCCTTCCCCTCGCTTTTTTGGTGTCCATGCTGATAGTGCTCATACTCATGATACGGGGCAACGAAATGATCGTGGCGCGGACATCGGGGATCAGCACGCTGTCGCTCATGAAGCCCTTCCTGGGTTTTTCCCTCGTGCTGATACTGCTCTCCTTTCTCCTCGCCGAATGGATAGTACCGCTTTCCGCGAACGCCTCCAATTACATATACCAGGTCAAGATCAGGGGCGAGGAATCCCACGTCTTCATCAAGAACGACAGGATATGGTTCAAAAGAGACAACAGGATCTGCAACATAGATTATTTTGATACGAAGAAGGATATCATCAAGGGGCTCACCGTCCTGGAACTGGGGAACAACTTTGCCGTCGTCAAGAGGACGGACGCCCAGCAAGGCATCTGGAAGGACGGCACCTGGCATTTCACGGGCGTCGCCGTCAGGACATTCGAGAAGAACGGCTATATCACCAAGCGTGAGTATGCCAGGGTGAGCAATATCATCACCGAGCAGCCTTCCGTTTTCAAGATCGCGGAAAGAGACCCGGAGGAGATGAGCTACAGGGAGCTCTCACGCTACATTTCCCGCCTCAGGGAGGACGGACACGACGTGAGGCGGTACCTCGTGGACCTCTACAACAAGGTCGCCTTTCCCTTCATCAACCTTATCATGGTCTTTGCCGCCTTCTCGGTTGGCTTGAGATACGCGAAGACCAAGCATGTCTCCAAGGGCATATTCTCAGGCATCCTGGTGGGCGCCCTGTACTGGTTCTTTCACTCTGTATCCCTGTCACTCGGTTACTCGGAGATATTTCCTCCTCTTTTCTCGGCATGGTTCTCCAACTTGCTTTTTATCGCCTCCGGTGTCATAGGTATCGTCACATTGAGGACATAGGCCCATTTTGCGCGTCTTTGGCTACAGGAAAGGAGTTTTGTTTTGCGAGCATATCTGGATATTGAGACGGACAGAAGGGGGAACATCTGCGTTATCGGCCTTTTGGTCGAGAACAACGGTTTTCTCCAGTGGTACGGCGACGGCATCTCGCCTGAGACCATCGAGCGGGAGCTTTCAAACGTAAAGACCATCGTCACCTTCAACGGGGACCTCTTCGATCTCCCGCAGATGAAAAAATGCCTTAACATCGACCTTCAATCCAATTTCATCTCCCGGGATCTCTTCAAGGACAAGAAGAAGCTCGGCATCAAGGGCGGGCTCAAGCAGCTCGAAAAGATGTTCGGCATCGAACGCAAGACGGAAGGCGTAAACGGGTACCAGGCCATGTGGCTCTGGGAAAAGTACAAGAGACACGGGAACCGGGAGGCCCTGAAGTTGCTCCTTGAATATAACAAGGAAGATGTCGTCAACCTGACGCGGCTCGAGGAGATCATCGATCAACTCGGAGGCGGCGCGCTATGATAGAGCAACCTTTTGAGATCGACTCACGGTACAACCGGATAAGCGGCATCATGATCATCCCCCGGTCCAGAAAGAGATTCCCCTGCGCCGTCCTTTCCCATGGACTGGTGAGTTCGAAGGAGAGCTCGAAATACATAACGCTTTCCGAACGGCTCTCGGAGGCGGGAATAGCCTCCTGCAGGTTCGACTACCATGGTTGCGGGGAGAGCGGTGGGAACATAGAGGAGACAACCCTGACCATACGACTCGACAACCTGAGCGCCATTGTCGACCATGTGCTTTCCCACCCTTCCGTGGACCCCGCAAGGATAGGCATCATAGGAAGCAGCTTCGGCGGCTCCACGGCACTTCTCAAAGCGGCCCGTGATGAGCGGATCCGGTGCGTGTCCCTCTGGGCCACCCCCCACCTGCTGGAGAACAAGGACGAGAGCACCATCTCCGACATCGTCTTCAAGGAAACGATATTCACGGATTTCCAGTCATACGACGTGCTGGGAGAGGCCAGGAAGGTGTGCCGGGCCCTCGTCATTCACGGAGAGGCCGACGAGGTCGTCCCCTGCGCTGAAGGAAAAGCGATCTACAAACGTCTGGGCAAACCCAAGGCCATTGAGGTGATCAAGGGCGGCGACCACATCTTCTCGGCGGAAGCCCACAGGAACAAGGCCATCACCCTCGCCCTCAACTGGTTCAGAAGATACCTCATCTCGGACGGAGAAAAGTAAAGACGCACACGAGTCTTTCGCTCCGCGAAAAACGGGTATACGAGCATACGAGGAAAGGATATAGTTCTCTTTCTTCTCCTTGCCGCGTCAGCCCGTAGGCGCGAAGAGCCGACCCGTATGCCCGTCCGCGTCTCTATTCTTTATGTTTGTCGTTCTTCAGTTTGACCCTGTCGCGGATCAGGTCGCCGAGGACGTTGGAGAGGCCGATACCCAGCGCGAGAGACATGGTGAGGACGATACCACCGAAAACTATGAGAAAACTGACCGTCACGATGGTGTTTCCGAGGCCTATGTATTCGAAGACTATTCCGAAGGTGATGACAATGAGGAGGATCCTTACCCCTTTGGCGATGAAGTCGGCATACTTGATCCTGGCATTCTCGCAGGTGAGATAGATGATCCTGCCGAGGAAATTGCTGAATATGATGCCGATGATGAGAATGACCAGCGATACTATGATGTTGGGAAGGGCCGAGGAGATCCTGGAAGCATACTCGGAGAACTGCGTGATCCCCATGTAGTTAAGCCCGAAGGACAGGAAAAGGACGATGAAGATCCAGTAAACGATCTTGCTCAGGATAAGGGAAGGCGGACTCCTGATGCCGCCCTTTTCGAGAAAGGTGATCATCCCCGCGTCCTGCGCCCACCTGTCAAACCTGAAAAGGACAAGCAGCTTGCCAAGGAGCTTCTTGATGAACCAGCTTATGATGAACCCCAGGATCATCACGATGACCATGACGATGATACTGAGAAAGACCTCCTGAAAATTGTCGAAAAGATCCAGGAACATGTCCTGAAAAAACTTCATGATTTCCTGCATGGGAACATATTATGCAAAGTGCTCCGCCATGTCAACGGAAATTCGGGTTCCCATTTTTTTGTTGACATTCATCATTGATTCGTTTAGGAAATTGTAAAAATTGAAAGGAGGGAGTATACATGCCTGCAAAAGTTGATCAAGATGCCTGCACAGGGTGCGGAGCCTGTGCCGAGATCTGCCCCGCCGATGCTATCACCGTTGATGACACGGCAAAAGTTGACCCTGAACTGTGCACCGAATGCGGCGCCTGTACAGAAGAATGTCCCGTAGAAGCTATCACTTTGGAAGAGTAAACCGGCTGACCTGACACGCAAATTATAAAAGGATGGGGTGTCGCCACCCCATCCTTTTATCGTATTCCTTCCTTACCTTCTTCTCTCTTACAGACCCTTTACCACCACTTCCGAAAGGTCCATGGCCTTCATGGTCTCGATCTTTTCCTTGTCCTTGATGGCGTCTTCCATCATGATAAGGCAGTATGGACATGCCGTCACGACGGTATTGGCCTCGATCGCTATGGCCTCGTCGATCCTGGCATGGTTTATCCTCTTGTGATGCTCTTCCATCCATATCCGGCCGCCGCCGCCGCCACAGCAGAAGCTCTGGTTGTGGTTCCTGCGCATCTCCTCGTAGGCACCCTTGCTGACCTTTCCGAGGACGTTGCGGGGCTGGTCGAAGATGCCGTTGACCCGGCCGAGATAACACGGATCGTGGAGCGTCACCTTTCCTTCGAGGGCGGGATTCAGTTTGAGCTTGCCTTCGCTCATCAGCTTGTTGATGAATTCCGCCTGATGGTAGACCTCGAAGTTGCCGCCGATCTGCGCGTATTCCTTCTTGATCGTGGTGTAGCAGTGAGGACAGGT
>JAAYAK010000155.1 GCA_012719415.1 Syntrophorhabdus sp. | reverse complement strand
GAGTTTTTTCGTATGAGGGGGTATGTCGACCGGGCCGATCTTGTCGTCACCGACGAAGATGCATTTCGCGGGCGATGGGCCACGGGTTTCACGATCGAATCCAACACCCAGAAGGCGCAAACCCTGTCGGCGCTTCTTGGCGCCTTCAGGCTCAATCTTCAGGCATTATCGCTCTTTGCCCTATTTGTCGGCGTCTTCCTCATCTACAACACGGCCATGTTTGCCGTGGTAAGCAGGCGCAGGGATGCAGGTATCCTGCTGGCCATCGGCGCCTCCCGCGGCCAGATCACGGCAGCTTTTCTCGTCGAGGTCCTCCTTCTCGGCGTCGCCGGGGGCGCCCTCGGCGGGGTTCTCGGCTACCTGCTGAACGGGTTTCTTGTGAAGATTGTCGGCAATACCATAAGCACGCTCTACTTCTTCCTGAAACCCTCCGTACTCCCTTGGTCTTTCTGGAACCTAGCGGGAGGGGTTTTCCTCGGCTGCGCCGCCAGCATCGTGGGCTGTCTGCCATCGCTTCTCGAGCTTCGCCGCGTCCAACCCGTCGAGGTCATGCGGGGAAGGATAGCCTCCCGCGGCGCATCGAGAAGAATGAAGACGATAGCACTGTCGGGACTGGTCTGTCTGGCGGCGGCCCTCACCCTTTTCGGGCTTTCTTTTCTGAACGTTTATATCGGTTTTGCCGGTGCCTTCGCCTTTCTTCTCGGTGCCAGCCTTTTCGCGGGGTTTGTGATCATCCTGCTGGTACCTGCCATGAAACGTCTTTTTTCCCGTGCCATGGGACTCGCCGGCAAGATAGCCATCGGGAACATCAGGGAGAACCTGGGAAGGACCTCCGTTGCCGTTGCCGCCTTCATGATCACCCTTTCCATGTCCATCGGCCTCGGCTCCATGATCGACAGCTTTCGCCAATCCCTTCTGTGGTGGATGAACAGCCAGCTCAGGGGCGAACTCTACGTCTCCACAAAGGCCGATGTAAACGTTCCGGAAGAGTTTTATGAAGAACTGAAAAGGATACCGGGTATCGGCGGCATCGATGTCTTTCGCAACGTCTCGATAACCTTCAGGGGCAAACCTGCCTCCATCACCTCCATAGACGCGTCCGTGCTTCAGCGATACGACCGGTTCGGCTGGCTGGAGGGCGGGGACGAGAACTGGGAACCGGTTAAACAGGGCGGGGCCATCATTTCCGAGAGTTTCTCACGGCGGTTCAACGTCAAAAGGGGTGACCGGATCACCATCGAGACGGCTCAAGGCCCCGCGGGCCTATCCATAGGCGCCGTCTTCTATGATTACGCTTCGGAACACGGGGTCATCATGATGGACCGGTCCACCTATCTCAAGCTCTTTGGTGACAGGACCATAAACAGTCTGGGCATCTTCATCGACGAAGGCAATCCCGATCGCGCAAAGATCATCGATCACGTGAAACTGAGGGCCCGCTCCCTTGGCCTTCCCTTCGCCACCCGCGAGGAATTCCATAAAAGGATACTCGATATCTTCGACAGCACCTTCGCTGTTACCCGCTCGATGCGTATCCTGGCGGTCATCGTCGCCTTTTTCGGCATCGCCGGGGCATTGATGACCCTTTTTGTCGAACGGCAGAAGGAGTTCGGCATCTACCGTGCCCTGGGGTTCTCGACAGGCGACGTGGCCCGCATGACCATCGCGGAAAGCCTGGGGCTCGGGCTCGTAAGTTTTCTCATGAGCACCGTTGTCGGAACCGTCTTCGCCATCATCCTCATCAAGATCATCAACCTCCAGAGCTTCAACTGGACCATCTTCTATCATTTTACCGCACGGCCCTACCTGGTAACGGCGCTGACGACGCTTACGG
>JAAYAK010000154.1 GCA_012719415.1 Syntrophorhabdus sp. | reverse complement strand
TCGGGGAGACTGATCTTGCCTTCGAGGTAGGCCTTCGCGGCATTCTCGGGGAAGAAGATATAGAGGTACTCGATATGGCCGCCATATGTGTCGCACTGGGAATAATCCCTGGCTGCCCAGTAGATACCGAATGCGAGGCCTTCAATGTGGTCGCCGTCAAGGTCACTCGGTTTGATCTTCTTGATGTGTTTGGGCACGAAATCCCGTATTATCTTCGCGATGCGTTCCTCCGGTTTCGTCGAGTTGCCGTCGAAAGAGGCCTCTTTGGGTCTCACGTACACCATGACGTAGTGCAGTTGCTGCTTGTCGAAATCCTCAAGCGTGGTGATGCCTATGCCGTCCTGGTAGATGCCCACGTTATCGGAGCTGTATCGGTTGTAGATGTCCTTGAAGAGGGCGGAGTTCTTGTCGAAGACAGACTGGACATGCTTGTCGTTGTAGCTTCTTTTCACACTGTCTGTTTCACCTTTGGCGACGTAGATCGGTCCCGGTGTGCATGAGCACAGGACGAAGGCCATGAGCGCTGTGGCGATGATGATATTTCTCATTTCTTTCCTTTCTCCTCTTGTTTCAGCATTGCGACGAGTTCGGTAAGTTCTTCGCGAATCTCGTTGAGTATTCTCTTGTGATTTGCGAGGTATTGTTTTGCCCCGTCAATGGTGAATCGTTTTTCGTGAAGGAGCTTTTTGATGGTGAAGATGATCTCAAGGTCCTTTTTCTTGTAGAGACGCTGTCCGGTGGGACTCTTGACGGGCTTGATGTCCTTGAACTCTTGCTCCCAGTAGCGAAGGACGTGAGGTTTCAGTCCCGTTAATGTGCAGACTTCCTTGATACGGTAAAAGACCCTGTCGGGTATTTCTCTGCCGTTC
The DNA here is from genome assembly GCA_012719415.1 of Syntrophorhabdus sp. NCBI lineage: Bacteria > Pseudomonadati > Thermodesulfobacteriota > Syntrophorhabdia > Syntrophorhabdales > Syntrophorhabdaceae > Syntrophorhabdus > Syntrophorhabdus sp. Next base: position 1,863 of record JAAYAK010000154.1, on the reverse strand, counting down.
ATTCGTGCCTTCTGCTGTCGTTGATCTCGTCCTTCAATACCTGGCTCAGCCTGAAACTCAGCACCTTGCGCTCCGTTATCTTGATCTCTTCACCTGTTTGCGGGTTGCGTCCGCGGCGGGCTTTTTTCTTTCTGACGAAGAAATTGCCGAAACCGGAAATCTTTACGTTCTCATCGGTGGCGAGAGTGTCCTTGATGATCTCGAAGAACCGGTCGACGATATGCGCGCACTCCCGTTTGGAAAACCCGAGCTTTTCGTAAAGATCGGTTACAATATCTATTTTCGTCATAACTCCTCCTTATGCCCTTAACGAAATTCCGTCAATATTCGTCAGCTCGCCGATGATCTTTTGCTGCAAGGCGTTGACACGTTCATCGGTAAGGGTATCTTCGTGGGATTGGAACACCACGCGAATGGATACGCTCCGCCTTTCCTTCCTGAACATGTCAAATATCCCCACTGAGACAATAAGGGGTGAAATGCCCTTGATCTTCTCAACAAGCATGGCTATCGGTACCCCGTCGTCCACGAAGAACGAGAAATCCCGTGTAACCTGCGGATAACGGGGTATCGGCCTGTATTGAAGCGTCAAGTTCCCTTTTTCTAAGATTATATCAAATCGTAACTCAGCGCAATAAATAGTTTGTTCGATCTCGTAGAGCCCGAGAACGTCGTCACGGACAGCTCCGGCCCAACCGACTTTTGTGCCGTCAACGACGATGTCGGCGCTCCGGCCGCGATCGAGAAAAGGTTCGGTGGTCGGGACGGTCTCACAGTTCGCCCCGAGCCTCTCCATCAAACCTTCGATGATTCCCTTGATGTCGAAGAAGTCATAGTCCGCATGCTTTTCCTTCCACGAATATTCCTTCTCCCTGCCCGTCAGGGCGAAGCAGAGGGCGACGTGCTCACGGATGCGTTCGTCCTCCCGAAAGAAGACCTTTCCTTTCTCAAAGAACCTGAGGTTCTTCGTGCCCCGGTTGATGTTGTACGCCATGCATCTCAGGACGGAGGGTGTCATCATGGTCCTCATGACCCCCAAGTCGCGGGAGATGGGGTTCATGATGGACACGTACCTCGCGCGCTCGTCATCCTCGGGGATACGGAGATTTTCGATGTCCTTCGTGGAGAAGAAGGAAAAATTGATGATCTCGTAGAAGCCCGTCCCCAGGCAATACTCCTTTATCGTCGCCAGAAAGCGTTCTTTCCGGGTGATCTTCTGGGGTTTGAGGACCGCCACGGGGCTCGTGTCGGGAATGTGTTCGAATCCGTGGACCCGGGATATCTCCTCGATGACATCGGCCGCCTCGACGATGTCATGCCTGAAGTTGGGCACAGATATGACGAACCCGTTCTCGTCCTCTTTCATGATAAGGAGGTCGATGGATCTAAGGGCGCGCGTGATGGCGTCCCGGCTGATGTGGGTGCCCAGGAGCCCGTTGATGTTGCTGTAGGTGAGGTAGATAGTCCGGGGTTCCTTCTTCTCGAAGATCTCCCTGGCGCCTCTCACAACCTGGCCGCCCGCGAGCTCATGCATGAGGTACATCGCCCTTTCGGCGGCATACCCGACATTGTCGATATCGATGCCCTTCTCGAACCTGAGCGACGCCTCGGACCTGATCCCGAGCCTCCTGGCGGTGGCCCGTATGGAGTAGGGATTGAAGTAAGCAGCCTCAAGGGCCATGTTCCTCGTCGTGCCCGTGATCTCCGAGTTCTCGCCGCCCATGATGCCCGCGACAGCCACGGGTCCGGAGCCGTCACAGATGAGGATGTCCCCGGCCTCTATGGGCCTGTCGATGCTGTCAAGGGTACGGAATGTCGATGGTCCGCCGGCCACTTTCACGTCTATCCTCGACTCGTCGAGGC
>JAAYAK010000153.1 GCA_012719415.1 Syntrophorhabdus sp. | reverse complement strand
CTTCTCCTCGATAAGCTTCAACCTGAAACGCGAGGACCAGACCACGGGTACATCGCTCTTCAGTGAATCGATAATGGCGGAATTCGAAAAGGCAAGGACCCTCGGGCAGGTACCTGTGGGGTCTTTGTTCCTGCAGGTCCTGAGGGAGCGTTCCGATGTGGGCCTGCAAAGGACGAACACCTTTTCGGTCCTGCCGGGCGCGCGCCTCTCCGGTATGAGCTATGATGACATGATACGCCCCACCCAGGGTTACCGGTATTCCGCGGAGCTGAAAGGCACACACCAGGCGATAGGCTCCAGCACCGGGCTCGTCCAGTTCACCGGGGACGGTGGTGTCGTCGTGCCCCTTCCCGGCAGGCTGTCCCTGCTAGCACGGTCCATGGTGGGGGCAACCTTCCAGAACGAACCCGACGCCGACCTGCCCATAGCCCTGCGCTTCTTCGCCGGAGGAGACAGGAGCGTCCGCGGGTACGCGTACAAGTCCCTGGGACCGGAGGATGCCGATGGCGAAGTGGTCGGAGGCAAGAACGTGTTCACGGGAAGCCTCGAGTTGGAGCGTGCCGTGGGCAGCGACTGGGGTGTGGCCGCGTTCTACGACGTCGGGAACGCCTTCAACGACTTCAGGAACATGCAGCTCGTCCAGGGTGCCGGGATGGGGGTGCGCTACTACAGCCCCATAGGGCCGATAAAACTCGACATCGCCCGCCAGATAGGGGTGAGAGACCCCGATTTCAGAATCCATATCTCCATAGGGTTCGGATTATGATGTCAAGGCGCCATCTGTGGTACGCGATCCCCCTTCTGCTGGCGATACTCATCGTTTCCTGCGTGCTCTGGGTCCTCTACACCATAAGCGGCACCACCTTTCTTGTGAAGGGAATGCGCGGAGCCCTGTCGGGGACCGTCGAGGTCAAAGGGGTTACGGGCACGATCGGCCGCTCCCTCCACATCGAAGGGGTATCCATCCGTCTCGAGGGCCTCACCGTGGATGTCGACGCCGCCGATCTGAAGTGGCATCCGCTTTATCTTGCCACCGGAAAACTGGCGATCACCAGCCTCACGGTCTCGGGCGTGTCGGTGGTCGAAGGGGAAACCCCTGAAGAGCCTCTCGACCTCAGTTTACCCCGGCTGCCAAGGTGGATCACCCTTGTCGACGCCTGGATCAAGGAATTGAAGGTGAGCCGCTTCGCCTACCATTCCCCGGACAGCGAACCCGTAATGGCGAAGGACGTGTCGGCGACCATCCTTTTGGACCGCGGCACTCTTTTCATCAGTTCCCTTGATCTAAACAGTTCCTACGGCGGCGTCAAAGGCTCCGCGAGCATCAACCTCGTGCGGCCCGCTCTCCGGGCGCGGCTCACAGCCACCCTCCCGGAAAAGATCGCAGGCATGGACGCCATATCCGTCGACGCGCGGCTCCCCTCTTCACGGGGAAAAGAACAGGTCGCCGGGTCGTTCATGGCAACGGCCTTTGCGGGAAAGCAGGAATCCTTGAAATTTCATTGCATGGTCGGCATCGCGCCTCACACCATCCGCGTGAGCGAAGGGAAGCTCTCCCGAAAGGATGCCGGAGGAACGATCGAGGCCGAAGGAACCCTCGACGTGTCGGGAAAGGAACCGGCATTCACTCTCTCGGCAAGGATCGCCGGTCTCGACATTGGACCCGAGACAAAGGTGAAGACGGACATATCGGGAAATCTCCATATCGCGGGGACCATGGAGGATTTCGCGGGAACGGTCTCTCTCGAAAACCGGGGAGCGTCCTGGAAGGAGATGGACCTGAAGGCGAAGCTTACGGGCGACGCCAGGACCATCGAGCTTGCCGACATCGAGGCGAAGCTGCTCGGCGGCTCCATCTCCGGGAGCGTCAGCGCGTCCCGCGAGACGGACATGCGGCTCACGGCCCATTTCACCGGGTCAGGCCTCAATCCGGCGCGGTTGAGACCGGACCTCGATGGTGATCTCAACATCGATGTGAAAGGAAGCTTGCTCCTTCCTGAAAAACACCCGATGGAGGGGTCCTTCACGGCATCCCTGAAGAACAGCACCTTCCGGAAGAAGAGCCTGTCGGCGGACGTGGACGCGTCGTTCCGCGACGAGATCGTGAGGATAAAGGCCCTTTCCATAAAGGGAAACGGATTTGCCGCGACGGCTGCCGGCATTCTGCAGGAACGCCTCGCCTGTGAGATACGGATAGATGATGCCGCGAAACTCCTTCCGCAGGCGGCGGGAAGCCTCTTCGCGAAGGGATGGGTCAGGTGGCGGGAGAATGAACCTGCCGGAGCCCTCACCGCACGGGGAAAGAACATGTCCTACGACGACGCGAGGCTTTCGTCCTTGAGCGCTTCCATGGAGATGCCTGACGGATACAAGGGCGGCCTCGCCGTTGACATAGCGGGCCGGGGTCTTTCCTACGGGGCCCTCAGGGCAAAACGGCTCGATCTCGGGGTCACGGGCAAGACGGAGGACCACAGGATAACTCTCGCTCTCGCCCACGACGGGAACACGCTTAGCATGCAGGCAAAGGGTGGATATGCCGATGGGGCCTGGAAGGGCACGATCGTCAGCCTGTCAGGGACGCAGACACCTTTCGGCCGGCTCGACCTGTCAGGGCCCGCAACGGTCATTGCCTCGCAGGAACGGCTTTTCCTTTCCCCCTTTATTCTCAAAAGCCCGACGGGGGAGCGGTTCGATGCCAGCGCGGACATCTCCATGGAGCCGATGATCGGTTCCGCGGCGGTGAAATGGGAGCGGCTCAACCTGGCCCGGATGGGGGCACTCATCGACCCGACAAAGATCGAGGGCCTCTCATCGGGCGCGGCCGGCGTTAAATGGCTTAAGGGCAAGCGCCTCGCCCTTTCCGGCGAGATAAGCGCCTCCGCGGCGGTCTCTCACGGGGCGATGACGGTGAAGGCCGACAGCATCAGCGGCAACCTGAACTGGGACACCTCAGGGCTCCGAGCGTCCCTCAACGTTGAACTCGGCACCAATGGGCGCGTCAACGCGAGCGCTGCATCCAGACGGCCCGCGGCCTTTTCCCTCCCTGATCAGGGGACGTTCCAGGCAGCCTGGAAGGGTCTCGATATGGGCATGCTCCAACCCCTGCTGCCCAGGACCGTGAATCTCAAGGGACGTCTGTCAGGTGAGGTGAAAGGCAGCCTTCTGCCCGGCAGCCGCTTCGATCTCGCGGGACAGACCGGCATCTCCGACGGCTCCTTCACCTGGCGCGGCGATGAAGGAGAGATCACGGCACCCATCAGGGAGACCGCCGTTGACTGGACCTGGAAGGATACCTCCCTCACGGGAAAGGCGAACCTCAGGCTCGGGCAGTACGGCCGTGTCGAAACCGCGTTCCGGGTCCCTCTTCCCGCGAAGATCCCCATTGCCATCGACAGAAGCTCCGCGATGACGGTCTCGATGCGGGGAACGGTGAGCGAGAAGGGCCTCGTTGCCGCGCTCCTTCCCGGACTTGCCCGGGAAACGAGGGGGCAGGTCGATTTCGACCTGACGGGGAGCGGTACCCTGGCCGATCCCCGGATCGCCGGCAGGCTGAACCTTAAAGGCGCGAGCGCCTATCTACCGCCCGCGGGTATCCAGCTCAAGGACATGAGCGCCGACGTTCTCTTCAACGACAACCGGGTAACTCTGTCCTCCTTTATCGTCCACTCCGGTGAGGGCTCGATAAAGACGAGCGGAACGATGACACACTCAAGGGGGAAGATCACGACCTTCGAAGGCACATTGAAGGGAGAGCGTTTTCAGGCCATGAACCTGCCGGAGCTCCAGGCCTCGATCAGTCCGGACCTTACGATCACCG
>JAAYAK010000152.1 GCA_012719415.1 Syntrophorhabdus sp. | reverse complement strand
TGCTCTGGTGATACATTAAAACCTCCCGAAGATTTAATACGTGCCGAATCGACTGGCCAATTTTCGATCGCTGCCCCGAGAAGAGCAAAAGCCGTGCCTCGAGGTGAGGAAATGTGCTATACTGTTGAAGTTAAAGGTGATGAGATGTTTCCGCAGTCTGTCTTCAGGGTCTCAAATGCAGGTTTTTCCCTTCATGTCAGAATTTTGACTGAAGGATATTTCCTTCATATCCTCCTCCCCGGTCAGTTCGCGTGTTGCTCCGGTGGATCATCAGGTACCTGATCTGAATTAGCCGGCCGACCCGGCATTTTACCCGTTAAGGGCCCGGCTGGAATGACTGTCCCATGAAACTGAGCATATTCTCCAGGCTGTTTCTCGGGTATATCACGATCATTTTGATCCTGGGCGCCATAAGCGCGTACACGGTCCTGAGGCTTCGGCAGGTGAACGCCGAGGTGGGCATTATCTTCAATGTGGACCAGCGCGCCGTGGATCTCAAGCAAAAGCTCGTCGATTCCCTTCTTTCCCATGTCGGATCGGAGAAGAAATACGTTATCACGGGGGACCCGATCTTTCTCACGCAAATGACCTCGGGGCAGAAGGCCTTCGAAGGATATCTGTCCGGGATCTCCGAGATAGCCGGTGCCTCTTCGAACAGGGATATCCTTGCCAGGGTGAGATCGGAGTACGGACGCTACCTGTCACTGGTGAATGAGGAGGTAGAGATGTCGAAGACCGGCCTGCCATACAGCCGGAGCGACTACGGCCAGCGGAAGGAAGAGGCTGTGGGACAGGTGCTGGAGGCGTTGAAAACGCTGGAGACATCCTACCTCAAGGACATTCAGGAGCGGATGAACAGGATACAGGAGACGGCAGGATCGGCTGAGCGCCTGTCGATCCTGATGTTCGCCGGTGCGGTGCTGATCGTCATCCTGGGATCTCTTGTCAGCACGCGGAGCATAACGAAGCCCCTGAAGGTCCTGATGGCAAAGACAAGGGAGGTCTCCCGGGGTGTCTTTGAAGGGAACCTCGACATCGGCTCGCCCCGTGAGGTCGCGGAGCTGGCCGGAGCCGTCAACTTGATGTGCGAGAAGCTCAAAAAGGTCGATACGATGAAGTCAGGGTTCTTTGCCACCATGTCCCATGAGCTGCGCACACCTCTCGCATCGATCAAGCAGGGCATCAGCCTGCTTCGCGACGGCGCGGGAGGCCCCATACCGGACAAGCAGAAGAGGCTGTTCGCCATACTGTCTGAAGAGACGAACAGACTCATCGACCTTGTGAACTCGCTCCTTGAGCTTTCGAAGATGGAGGCGGGGATGATGCCCTTCACATTCGGCAAGGAGAACATTCAGTCCCTGATCAATCGCGTGGTCATGGAGATGACCCCTCTCGTGGAGGCGAAGAAGATCCACATCGAGGTGGATACAGGCGATGAGGGCGATATCCCTCCCCTCAAACTGGACCGGGAGAGGATCCTTCAGGCCTTGAGGAATCTGCTCGGAAACGCCGTCAAATTCACCCCTGAGAACGGCAGCATAACGATAGAGGCGGGCCGCAGGGACCGCACAGTGCAGTTCTCGATACGGGACACGGGCCCGGGCATTCCAAAGGAGAACCTTGAAACGATCTTCGAGAAGTTCCACCAGTCACCGGGACAGGCCCCGGGGTCCATGAAGGGCACGGGGTTGGGCCTGGCTTTCGTGAAACATATCATAACAGCGCATGGAGGTAAGGTGTGGGCACAGAGCGAACCGGGAGAGGGAACCGTCTTTCTCTTTGTATTGCCCTTGTGATGTATCTCGCGGCCTTCGGCTGCGCGGTGCCGGAAAAAGCGGCCGAGGGGCCCGGGGAGACCGTCCGGGCGGCCTCCGACGCGCGCCGGAGCCTCGATGAGGCGCGAAGGCTCATCGCGCTGGGCAAGTACGAATTGTCCCTGAGGGTGTCGGAAGGCGTTCTGGCAGGGCCGGCGGGACCGTCCCACGGAGACGAGGCGCTCTTTACGATGGGCCTCATCTTTGCCCATCCCGGGAACCAGAACAGGGACTATCAAAGATCCGTCGGCTTCTTCAAGCGGCTGAACAGGGAGTACCCTTACAGTCCCCTGAAGGAGCAGGCTAGGACATGGACGGAAGTGCTCGAGGAGAACATGAAGCTCAAGCGGGCTTCCGCTGAGGCCCGGGAGGAGAACACACGGTTGAAGCAGATCATCGAGCAGTCGAAGAAGGTGGATATCGAGATCGAGGAGAAGAAGAGGGAAGAGAAAAGATAGGAGAGATCTATGTCCACGGGTAAGATACTGGTAGTCGATGACGAGAGGAATCTTCTGGAGCTTATCCAGATGGGCCTTGAACAGGCGGGCTACGATGTGGTGACGGCGACGGATGAGGTGGAGGCGCTGATACAGGCGAGAGAACAGGTGATCGATCTTGCCGTTGTTGACCTTCAGCTCGTGCGCACCGACGGCATAACACTGATGGAGCAGCTCCATCTCATAAGCCCCGGGATGCCCGTCATCATCCTCACCGGTTACGGGAGCATCGAGAGCGCCGTGGAAGCGATGAAACGGGGGGCTTACGGATATCTCACCAAGCCCTTCGATTCCCAGGTCCTTCTTTTCGAGATAGGGAAGATGATGGAGAACCGGCGGATGTCTTCGGAGATCGAAAGGCTTCAGGGCCTTCTCGAATCGAAGTACAGCTTCTCCAACATAGTGGCCAACAGCAAGAAGATGCAGGGCGTGCTGGAGACGATATCGCGCATCGCCAAGACGGACTCCACCGTTCTGCTCCTGGGGGAAAGCGGCACCGGCAAGGACCTCATAGCCAAGGCGATACATCTCGCCAGCGACAGGAAGGAAAGGCCTTTCGTGGCTATCAACTGTGCCGCCCTGCCGGAACCTCTCCTGGAGAGCAACCTCTTCGGTCATGAAAAGGGGGCCTTCAGCGGGGCCATACGGGAAACGAAGGGACTCTTCCTGCAGGCCCACGGCGGGACCATCTTCCTCGATGAGATCGGCGACATGCCTCTCTCCATACAGGCCAAGATCCTCCGTGTCATCCAGGAGAGGAAGATCCGTCCTGTGGGCAGCGAAAAGGTCATCGATGTCGACGTTAGGATCGTAACGGCAACGAACAAGAACCTCGAAGAACAGGTGCGCCTCGACCTTTTCCGGGAGGACCTGTACTACAGGATCCACGTGATCCCCATCCAGCTGCCCCCGTTACGGGAAAGGAAAGAGGACATTCCGCCTCTCGTCGACTTCTTCTTCCAAAAGGCCGGCGCGCTCATGAAGAAGGACATCAAGGGCGTGACCCCCGAGGCAATGCAAAAGCTGATGCTCTACGACTGGCCGGGCAACATCAGGGAGCTCGAGAACGTCATCGAGTACGCGGCCGCCATGACCGACAGGGAGTATATCACGGAAGACCTCGTCTTTCAGACAAAGGGCGTTGTCTCCCAGGAGCCGCTGAGGCCCCTCAAGGAGGCCAAGGAGGCCTTCGAGAAGAGTTATCTCATCTACCTTCTCGAGATATGCAAGGGCAACATCACCGAAGTGGCGAAATACGCGGGCAAGTACAGGGCCGACCTCTACGACCTTCTCAAAAAGCACAACCTGAGACCGGATGACTTCAAGAAGAGGGAGTCGGCGTGAGAGAGGAAGAGGCAGACCGCTGTAATCAAAAATGATGACAAAGGCCACGTTGCATGCACTACAGAATAATTGTTGTTTTTATGACATACAGGTGGACGACTTTCTTGTATCCTGCAAATATAGGCTTCTCTCGCAAGCGGCACGTCAGGAAGTGTCTCCCGGGGCGGACCTGTGGTCACCCGGGAGGTTTCACCGGGGGTCCTGAATGAGAAAGATCTTTAGCGGGCAGAACAGAAAAGGCTTCACCCTCATCGAACTCCTCGTTGTCATGGTCATTGTGGGTCTTCTGGCGGCCCTGGTGGCGCCGAGGCTCTTTCCCAAGCTGGGCAAGGGGAAACAGGCCGCCGCGAAGGCCCAGATCGAGCTTCTCGGACAGGCCCTGGACCAGATGAGGCTTGATGTCGGACGATATCCCACCACCCAGGAAGGCCTCAACATGCTTGCCGTGAACCCCGGAGTGGAGGGCTGGGACGGGCCCTACCTGAAGAAGGCCCTGCCCAATGACCCCTGGGGTAAACCGTACAGTTACCAATCCCCGGGAAGTCACGGGGAATATGATCTCTTTTCCTACGGGAGAGACGCATCGCCCGGCGGAGAAGGCGAAGACGCGGACGTGACGAGCTGGCAGTAGCGGTGAGATGAGGACGAGGATAAGGCCCGGGCCATGAGATATCCGGCGATAGCGATCGTTCTTTCCCTTCTGGGGTGCTTCGGACCCGTGGCGCACGCCTCCGAGGATGCCATCACGACGCGCCCCCTGACGGAGGACGCGCCTCCGATCAGACGCGCCGCCCAGCTTGAGACAGCCCCGCAGGTGATACAGCCTGTCATGCCTTCTGAGTCTGCCGCGCAGAAGGCGGCACCCGCCGTTCAGGGGGCAGCGTCTGCAACACAAACAACAACCCCCGCGGCGGTACAGGCTGTCCCTGCCGCAGAGAAGGCCACCCGATCGGCGCTTGAGGTTGCCCCGGCGCCGGCTTCACCTTCAAAACCCCCGGCCCCGTCTCCACCCCTGGGGCCCGGGGCGGCGAAGGCCACCCCGTCGGCGCCGGCTGTTCCTGCGGCACGGCAGACCACCCCGCCGGCCGTCCAGCCCCCCCGGCCGCAGCAGCCTCTTTCCTTTCCTCCAGTCCGCCCCCAGGGGCGGGAGCCGCAGAAGGGGGAGCGCCGGCCGCAGCAGCCTCCGCGTCCCGCGGTGGGGCGTATCAGCCTCAACTTCGACGATGCCGATGTCTTCTCGGTGATACAAACCGTTTTTGGAGAGATACTGAAGGTCAACTATGTTGTCGATCAGAGGGTGAAGGGGCGGGTGACCTTCCGGTCCGTGGCGCCTGTCACCCTTGACCAGGTCCTCCCCGTCATGGAGACGATCCTGCGCCTCAACGGTGTTGGTGTCGTTGAAGAGAGTGGTCTGTACCGGGTGGTTCCCATCAGCGATGTCGCGAAGGAGCCGGCCCAGGTGAGGTTCGGGAGGGAACCCGGGAAGGTGGTCATCCAGGGGAAATCCATCATCCAGGTGGTGCCGCTGCTCCACGTGCACTCGTCGGAGACGATCAAGCTCATCACGCCCTTTCTCACGACGACCGCCGTGGTGATAGACCTGCCCAACATCAATTACATCATCCTCGTGGATACTGATTCGAACGTGAAACGTCTGCTCACCCTCATCAGCTTCTTCGACGGTGAGCAGACGAAGCAGAAGAAGCCGAAGGTCTCCGTGTACAATATCCAGAACGGCAAGGCGAAGGACGTGGCGGCCATCCTCCAGCAGGTCCTCCTGTCCGCGAAACCTCCCCAGGCCCCCGTTGCCACCGTCACCGCGGCAGGGGCGACAGCTCCCGCCCCCGGGACGCCCCCGGCACAACCGCAGGCGGGACGCCCTTCGGTGCAGGGCACCGCCGGTGCGCAGGGGGGCGATATGCTCGTATCGCCGATCACGAAGATCATCGCCGATGAAGGCCTCAACGCTCTCATAATCCTGTCCACGCAGGAGGACTATGAGTTCATAAAAGCGGCGATCGAGAGGATCGACGTGATACCGCGGCAGGTGCTTCTCGAGGGCGTGGTAGCGGAGGTGAGCCTGAAGGATGAACTGAAGCTGGGCATATCCTGGGCGCTGCAGTTCAACCCCGGCGGCATGAGAGGTGTTCTGGGCGGAGTGGAGGGAACGGTAGGGTTCAACGTCCCCGGCGCGACGCCGACAAGCACCACCGGTACGGGCACCTTCACCTTTGCGGGCACCGTGGGGGGAGATTTCAAGACCGTCATCGACATGCTCGCCACGGACTCTCGGGCAAAGCTCCTTGCCGTCCCCCATGTCCTGGTGTCCGATAACAAGGAGGCCCGTATCCAGGTGGGCCAACAGGTACCCGTTGTCTCCTCGGAGACCTTCGGTTCGGGAACGGTGGCGCCCCAGCGGACGATCCAGTACAAGGACATCGGTATCATCCTCAAGGTGAAGCCCCGCATCAACGAAGGCGGTCTCGTGACCCTTGATATCACGCAGGAGGTCTCGTCCTACGAGACGATCAAGCTTTTCGACAACGAAGACTACATCATCCTGAAGAAGACGGAGACGACGACAAGCCTCGTCGTCCAGGACGGCAACACGATCATCATCGGGGGACTGATACGGGATGACATAACGAAATCCCGGTCGGGCATCCCTTTCCTGAGCAAGATCCCCGTTCTTGGATACCTCTTCGGACAGACCACAGACAGCGAACAGAGGACGGAGCTCATCATCCTGCTCACGCCCCGCGTGATCCGCACCCATGCCGACGCCAACGCGGTCACCTCCGATTACGTGGACAGCGTTACCAGGACCGGGAAGGGAAAGGTGAAAAGGGAAGAGCTCATCAAGGTAAAACCGGAGCCTCCACCTCCGGACAGTCCACAGGGCGGCTTCCCCCCGGGAGGCGCGGAGCAGAAGGACGGCGGGGAGCGGAAGAGCGGCCCGGTTCAGAACGGTTTCCAGGCGCAGCCGGAAAGGGTGGAATAGAAAAGGAGCCATGAGGAATACCAGTGTCAAAAGGCAGTGCTATCTTCCTGAATGCCGAAGATTTTCCCACGGTGCCCCTCGTAATTGACGGGATATCGACACGTTTCATCCGCGAGAACAGGATAATCCCCTTCGAGTTCAAGAACGACGTTTTGAAGGTGATAATGGCGGATCCTGAGGACCGTGAGGTGATCGAGGCCCTGCGCGTCGCCACGGCCGGGGAGGTAGAGGTCTACACCGCCGCCGGAGAGGTCATCGACGAGCACCTGTCGAAATTCTACGGCCAGGAGGAGCAGAGCATTGACCGGATCATGGAAGGCATCGACGAAGAGGGCCAGGAGTCGCCGGGCGGGGTGGAGGAAGAGGACATAGGTCACCTCAAGGACCTCGCATCCGAGGCGCCCATCATCAAGCTCGTCAATCTCCTCATCACGAGGGCGGTGGAAAGCAGGGCGAGCGATATCCACATCGAGCCTTTCGGAGACGAGGTGAAGGTGCGCTACCGTATAGACGGGGTCTTGAGCGACGTGGAATCGGCCCCGAAACGGCTCCAGGCCGCGATGGTGTCGCGGATCAAGATCATGGCGAAACTGAACATCGCCGAGCGCAGGCTGCCACAGGACGGCCGTATCAGGCTTCTCGCGGGAGACCGTGAGATCGACCTCAGGGTCTCCACGATACCTATCCTCCATGGAGAGAGCATCGTCATGAGGATCCTTGACAAGGAGAGCATCGTCATCGATCTCGATGCCCTGGGTTTCATGCCCGACACGCTTCGTGATTTCAACCAGCTCATAAAGAGGCCCAACGGGATCATACTCGTCACCGGACCCACCGGGAGCGGGAAGACGACGACGCTGTACGGGGCCCTTGACAAGATAAACTCGCCGGACAAGAAGATCATCACCGTCGAGGACCCCATCGAGTACCAGTTGAAGGGGGTCAACCAGATACAGGTGAGGCCGACGATCGGTCTCAGCTTCACCAACACCTTGAGACACATCGTGCGGCAGGACCCGGACGTGGTCATGATCGGAGAGATACGGGACCTCGAGACGGCCGAGATCGCAATACAGGCGGCTCTCACGGGCCATCTCGTGTTCTCGACGCTCCACACCAACGACGCCCCCAGTGCCATCACCCGGCTCCTCGACATGGGGGTGGAGAGCTTCCTTCTGTCCTCGACGGTCCGGGGCATCCTCGCGCAAAGGCTCGTCAGGGTCATCTGCCTCGAGTGCAAGGTCGAGGATACGTCAGGGGACCAGGCCGAGGAGCTAAAGGCTCTCGGCATCCGCGGGGACGCGCGCCTGTACCGGGGTAAGGGATGCGAGGCATGCACCCACACCGGCTTCCGCGGAAGGATGGGGATCTTCGAACTGCTCCTCGTCGATGAGGCCATGCGCCGTCTCATCCTGAAGAACGCCGACGAGGGAGAGATCAGAAAGGCGGCCCGCAGCGGCGGGATGAAGACCCTCCTGGAGGACGGGATACGAAAGATCGAGATGGGCGGCACGACCCCGGGTGAGGTCTTCAGGGTTACTCAGGAGGACTAGGTGGCCATGTACTCATACACCGCCACGACCCTCGAGGGCGCCATCGTCGAAGGCGTTGTCGAGGCGTCCGACGAAAGGACCGCCGTCGAGAAGATAAGGAACACCGGGGTCATACCCCTCAAGGTGTCCCTGCCCAGGGAGGGCCTCAGGAAGACCTTCGCGATCAGGTCCTCGAAGGGCGACCTTCTCACGTTCACCACGGAGCTCTCGGCGCTCCTCAGCGCGGGCCTTCCCATCGACAGAAGCCTCAACATACTCTCGGAGATATCGGAAGGGAAGCAGATGAAGGAGGTCATCAACTCCGTGCTCAAAGGCATCCGCGAGGGAAGCTCCTTTTCCGAGGCCCTGAAGAAGCATCCGGAGGTGTTTTCGAAGCTCTACGTGAGCATGATACGGGCAGGGGAGACCGGGGGAGTTCTCGATATCGTTCTCGACAAGCTCAACGAGTTCCTGGAGTCGGCAAAGGAGCTGAAGGACAGCATCGTATCCGCGATGGTGTACCCCCTCATTCTGACGGTCACGGGCGGGATATCCATAATCATTCTCCTCACCTTCGTTATCCCAAGGTTCTCGGCGATATTCAAGGAGATAGGAGGCAGTCTTCCCCTGTCGACCCAGATCATCCTCACCATGAGCCAGGCGCTGCGGTCGTGGTGGTGGGTGCTTTTTCCCGTTGCCGTCCTTGTTCTGGCGGCCCTGAAACTGTACGCTGGAACGGAACAGGGGGCCTTGCGGTGGGACGAGCTGAAACTGAGGGTCCTCGGTGATGTCGTGAGAAAGTTGGAAACGGCGCGTTTCTGCAGGACCCTGGGAACTCTCCTCAAGAGCGGTGTGCCGTTCCTGCAGGCCCTCGGCAACGCCAAGGATGTCATAGGCAACAGGATCATAGCGGGGTCCGTGGAATCCATCGCCAGGAACGTCAGAGAAGGCAGGGGAATAGCCGGTCCGCTCATGGAGGCCGGTGTCTTTCCTCAGCTCGCGCTTTCCATGATCAAGGTCGGGGAGGAGACGGGGCAGCTCGACGCCATGCTGCTCAAGGTGGCCGCCGCCTATGAGAAGGCGCTCAGGGATGCCGTGAAGAGGTTCATGAGTCTTCTGGAGCCGGCAATAATCCTTGGCATGGGGATCATCATCGCCTTCATCGTCGTATCCATGCTGATGGCTGTGTTCAGTATACTGGAGCTGCCCTTTTGAGAGCTATGACACTTAGAAGAGTGGAAAGACCGCTCCCGTCCAGTGGCGGGTTCACGCTCCTCGAGATCATGATGGTGATGGTGCTCGTTCTGATCGTCCTCGGGATCTCGACAGTGTTCTTCTCCAGCATGCTTCCTTCCCAGAACCTGAACGCGGCGGGGAGGGAACTGTCGGCCATGCTGCGGTTCGCAAGGCTGCTCGCGAAGACGAGCGGTGAGACCCGGACGGTGTTCGTCGATCTCGAAACCGGACGGTACGGCATTCAGGGAGTGCACACAAGGCGCATCCCGCAGGGGGTCACGGTGAAGATCACCGATGCCCTGGAAGGCGAGATAACGCGGGGACGGTACTCGATCCCTTTCAACGGGTCTGGCCAGGTGACGTGGGGACGCATAACCCTGTCCGGGGGCAAAAGGGTCCTCTCCATCGAAATTGACCCCGTCCTGGGGGCGGTGGTCCTGAAGGAGTGAGTTCAAAGAGGAGGACAGGACGGATGAGGAGAGGGAAATGAGAAAGCCGGCCGGAAAGGAACGGGGATTCACGCTCCTCGAGGTCATCGTAGCCTTCTCTCTTCTGGCGGTGACCGTGACGGTGATACTGCAGCTCTTCTCTTCCAACCTGAGGGTGCTTTCGACATCGGAGGATTACGTCTCGGCGGTGGTGCGGGCGGAGGCCAGGATGAGGCAGGTCCTCGATGAGGAGGATATCGCGGAGGGTACGTCGAGCGAAACGACCCCCGAAGGATACCGCGTGGAAACCACGGTGTCGAAGGTCTACGAAAGAAGGACGCGGGACCTGCCCTTCGAGGTTTTGGAGATAGGTGTGAGGCTCACATGGAGAAGTCTGCTCGCGGAGAGGTCCATGACCTTGAGGACCATGAAGACCGTGAAAAAACAAAAGGTGGGCAGGATATGACCGTTCTGCGGTCAGGGTGTGACCCCCGTGTCGGGGGACGGGGCTTTACGCTCCTCGAGGTGATGATCTCGATCACGCTCATCAGCCTGCTCGTGACGGTCATGGCCGGGGCCATGCGGCTCGCCCACCGTTCCATCGAAAGGGGCGAGCGCAAATGGGAGTACCTGGAGCGGTTCAAGGTCTCCTTCCTTGTCGTCGATGCTCAGATACAGTCGGCAATACCCCTTGTCAGGGCGGATGACGAAGCGGGCCGCCTGTTCTTCGAAGGGTCGGAGGACTCCGTGAAATTCGCGTCGAACTACTCGCTCACGGGAGGATACAGGGGGTACGTCACCGTGGCCTACCGGGTGAAGCCGAACGGGGAAGGCAGGAGCGCGCTGTACATCGAGGAGAACACGATAGGGGTGGAAAATGCCAGGGAGATCAAGCTTTTCGACGGAATGGAAGAGATAGGTTTCGAGTATTTCCGCAAGGAGAACGATGCCGACGACACCGCCGGGGAATGGGTCGAAACGTGGACCGATGAACTGCTCTTCCCCCGGAAGATCCGGGTGAACCTCACCCGGGGAGGTGAGAAGGTCCAGCTGACCGTACCGGTCAGGGCCCGGAGGGCGGCCTCATGATCCGGTCCCGCAAAGGCATAGCCCTTCTCATGGTGCTCTGGGTGATCACCATGCTCACGGCCCTCGTGATCTCCTTCTCCTTCCTGACGAGGACGGAGGCCCGTTCAACGATCTTCTTCAAGGAGGGGACGCAGAAGAAGTTCCTCGCCGAGGCCGGCGTGGAGAGGGCGATCATGGAGATCTACCACAGGCAGACCTTCCGGAACCAGGCCGTGGTCGTTGAAGGGAACGAGGTGATGAGGATCGACGGCAGGCGGTATGACGGTCGGATCGGGCAGGGCAGGTATGATCTCAGGCTCCTTTCCGAATCGGGCAAGATCGACATCAACAAGATGACGGACCTTACGGGCATCGTATTGAGGGGTCTTCTCGTCAACACGGGAACAACCGACGAAGAGGCCGCCGTCATCGTTGATTCCATTCTTGACTGGACGGACAAGGACGATCTGAGACGCTTGAACGGCGCGGAAGACGAATACTATCTTGCCCTTCCTGTCCCGTACAGGGCAAAGAACAGGCCTTTCGATGCCATCGAGGAGCTCTTGCTGGTACGGGGGGTGACAGCCGATATTCTTTTCGGGACCGGGGAGCGCAAGGGGATCGTCCATTACCTGACCATATACGGGACGTCCTCGAAGGTGAACATCAACGCGGCCCCGAGAGAGGTCCTCATGGCCCTGCCGGGCCTCAACGAGGACACGGTCAATAGGGTCCTCAGTCAGCGGGAGGCGGCCGAGTTCAGATCCGTCCAGGAGATCCAGGCCATAACGGGGCTCAATTTTCCCGTTCTTGCGCAATACATAGACATGAGCGAGACAGACGTTTACACGATAGAATCCGTTGGTTTCCAGGGAGATTCGAAAGAGGGGTACGGGATTCGTGCGATAGTCTCCGTGCCCGGCACGGTACCCCGGTTCCTGTACTACAAGACCCCTTCGGAGATGCGCCGATGACGCCCGGGAAGCTGCTCGCACCGTTGAGGCGACACGCCGACGCCCTTGAAAGACGTGCCAGGACCTCTCTTGCACATCTCAAGAACACTCTCGGCTTCAATGTTCTCAAGGGCGTCGTCATCCCGGAGAAATGTCTATGCGCCTCCATCGGCAAGGGCCATGTCACAGTCGTCTGTGGAACGCAATTCCTGTCGCGGCCGAAGGTCGTGGGATTCAGACGCTTTCGTTTCGAGGAGGGGAGGTATCCGCGTCCGGAAGAACTGGCATCGGCGGTCCTCTCCGCCCGTGACGCCTTCCGGGCACGCGATGCGGTGATCGTCCTCTCCGTCCCGCGGCCCTGGGTCCTGACAAGGGTAGCCGAGCTCCCCTCGGTGGTGAAGGAGAACCTGGCGTCCGTCATCGCCTACGAACTGGACAGGTTTACCCCCTTTGCCCCCGCTGAGGCCTTGTACGATTTTGCGATCGCTTCGGAGGATGGGGAAAGACTGAAGGTCGCCATCGTTGCAATGAGGTCAGGGACGGCGAAACCCTATCTCGACGCCCTGATGGCACATGGGGTGAAGCCGGCGAGGATAACGACGGACCTGACCGCCTTCGGCACACTCTGCACCATCCTCGGGGACGCGAGGGGCATGGTCCTGTGCCTTGCCGTCGATGAAGAAGGATACGACGGATGCCTGATGAAGGACGGGGTCTTTCTCACCGGTTCGTCGGGGAGGCTCGCGGGCGTGGACAGGGAGGAGGACCTCAAGGAGATCAGGGCGGGGCTTTCCCCCCTGCTTGCCGGTTTCAATGCTGAAGGGCTGCCGCCCAAGGTTTTTCTCGAAGCCTCCGGCAGGTATGCCCGTCTTGACGAAGAGCTGGGTGTCCCCGTGAAGACCATAGGCCGCGAGGACATAAAAAGATTCTTCAGGGCGGACATCGAAGATGGTGTCGCCGGTCCCCTCGGGGGCCTCGTGGAAACGATCTGGCCCGGGGCGAAGGGCTTCAACCTGGCTAAGAACCGTCTCGAGGCACGGGGCAGAGGCCTCGCAACGCCCGTCACCTGGGTGCTCATCGGGCTCATCGCGGCGGCGGCCGTTCTCTACCTCGTTGTCCCTCTTCACATGGAGAAGGCGAGGCTCAATCGCATCGAATACCAGGTGAAGATACGCAGGGGCGAGATCCGGGCGATCGAAGCATTGAGGCAGGAGATCGCGTCCATCGAGACGGACATGAACAGGATCAGGGAATTCAAGGAATCCACCCCCATGACTCTGGACGTTATGAAGGAACTGACCACGGTCCTGCCGAAAAGCGTCTGGCTCACGCGGTTGAGGATAACGGGCGAGACGGTGGAGACCGAGGGATACGCCGGCTCGGCGACGGAGATGCTCCCGAAGCTTGAGCAATCGAGCCTCTTCAAGAAGGTTGAGTTCTCTTCACCCACCATACGGGACACGCGGCAGAACGCCGACCGCTTCGTGATCAAGATGCAGATGGAAGGTTTCGAGGAGAAGAAGGCGGGAGGGCCGAAAGATGAAAGGAAGAAGTAGGCTCGTTTCCCTTGCCGCGCCGTTCATCGTGGTGCTCGCCGGGCTCGTTGCGTACCAGTACGGATATCTGGCCGTGAAGGGCGAAGTGGCATCGCTCAGGGAGAGGCAGGCGGCGCGATGGGGAACCCTCGAACGATACGTGAATCTCATCGCCGAGAGACCTTTGCTCGAAAAGAGGCTGGAATCCCTGAAGGAAAGGAGGAACGCCGAGGCCGCCAGGGTGATCTCGGCGGAAACCCTCAGCATTGCCGCGGCAACGCTCCAGAACATCGTGAAGGGGTCCATAACGGGAAGGGGGGGGTCCATAGCGAGTGAGCGTGTCGAACGACCGGAGGACCTGGGAAAACTCAAAGTGGTGAGCGTGAGCGTCGACGCGGTGCTGCCGGACACCAGGGCGCTCGGCGACGTTCTTTACACGCTTGAGACAAGCGTACCATACCTCGTGGTCAAGGAAGTGGACACCCGTGTCAGGAATTTCAAGGATCCCAGGGACCTGATGGTCAAGCTCCGGGTGTCGGCCCTGGCGAGCGGTAAATGACATGAAAGTCGTGAGGTATCTTATCCGCAATGCCACCGTGATGAACATGGTTCTCTTTGCCGTGGTCATCGCACTTGTTGTCATGACGGCCGCCCCCCTCGTCAGGGTGCGCCACGGCTATTCTCTGCCCGGCATCAAGGCGAAGCCGCCCGGACAGGAAGGGCCGAGGGCGGACCTGCAGCCGAAGCTGCCTTCGGATTACGCCGTCATAGGAGAAGCGAACCTCTTCCACCCGGACCGGGTCATCCCCGTTGACCGGAAGGCAGAGGTCCCGAGACCCGAGATCGTGCTCTATGGCACGACGATCGACACGGTCCGCCTTGCCTTCATAGAGGACAAGAAGAACCCCGTGACCACTCCGGGCAGGGGCAAACGCCAGCGGGTCGTGAAGCTGGGAGAGGAGGTGGGCGGGTATACCGTCGCCGAGATCGGAACCGACAGGATAGTGCTTGTCAGGGGTGAGGACAGGATGACCGTCCAGCTATCCCCTCCCGATAAACGAAAGGACACCGCCGCTCCCCCTGCCCCTCAGCAGCCCGGGCGGACGAAACCGGTACAGACGCCGCCCCCGGCCCCGGTGAGGCCGGCTCGCACGGTGCCGCAGCCCCCCGGTGCTGTAAAACCCCCGCCGCTGCCTGTCGGCGAGACCATCAGACCGACGCAGCCGCCTGCCGCCGCACCGCCGCCCGCCGGCGAACGGGCGGCACCATCCAATTCCCGGAAGTGACCAGGATACAACACCTCGTTCCGCCGCCATCCAGTGCCGATCAGCACGCATAGTTCATCACGCGCGATGCATTCTCAGTTTGAGGAGATATGATGCGTAACGTTATCATAGCGGATGACCACCCCGTCGTATTCAGGGGCTTGAGGGAGATCCTGCGTGAGAATTTCGGCGGGGTCGTCGTGGAAGGGGCCGGCACGGGCCGGGAGTTGATCGAGAAGGTCAAGAGGAACGATTACGATCTCGTTCTCCTCGACATATGCCTTCCCGATGCGAACGGCCTCGACATCCTCAGCGACCTGAGAAGGAAACGACCCAAATTGCCCGTTCTCGTTATCAGCATGTATCCCGAGGAACTCTACGCGGTGCGGGCCATCAGGACAGGGGCCCAGGGGTATCTCACCAAGCAAAGCGCCCCGGAAGAACTGGTCACCGCGGTCCGGAAGATACTCTCGGGGAAGAGATATGTCAATCCGGCATTTGCGGTGCGGATGGTCGTGGATTTCGAATCCGATATCGCGAAGCCCGCCCATGAGAGGCTCTCCAACCGCGAATTCCAGGTGATGCGCATGTTCGGCAGCGGGAAGAGCATACGGGACATTGCCGACGAGCTCAATCTGAGCATAAATTCGATACGAACGTACCGGGCCCGGATCATGGACAAGATAGGCGTGAAGGGCACGCAGGGGCTGATTCACTATGCGCTGACACACGGGTTGATCGAGTACAGGAGCGAGTAAGGGGGGAGACGGGAGAAAAGCAATAAGACCTATAGGAGACATAGGGCCTATGGGACTTATAGGGCCTATAGGACGGGGATAGGGCCTATAGGACGGGG
>JAAYAK010000151.1 GCA_012719415.1 Syntrophorhabdus sp. | reverse complement strand
TGGCCTGGTTGAGGTCGTATCCGTACCTGCCCTCCCAGCGGAAGGTCTTCCCGTGGTCCACCTCTATCCCGGACATGTCGACGCTGCGGTCCCTGAGGAAGGATATGCCCTCCATATCGAAATCGCTGCCCACCGTGGCCACGATGCCGACGTCGGTGAAGAAGCTCGCGGCATTGGTGAAGTGCAGGGCTGACCCCCCGAGGACGTTGTCCGCCTTCCCGAAGGGGGTCTCTATGGAGTCGTACGCGACCGTTCCCGCGACAAGAAGCTTGATCATGTTCCCATCTCCCATGACGCGAGGTATCTCTTCTGCTCGTCCGTCAGTTTATCGATGGTGATGCCTGCCGAGGCCAGCTTGAGCAGGGCAACCTGCTCGTCGATCTCCTTCGGCACGGAGTAGACCTTCTTCTGCAGTTTCTTGGCGTTCTTCCACATGTACTCCGAGCAGAGCGCCTGGTTCGCGAAGCTCATGTCCATGACATCCGAGGGATGCCCTTCGGCACAGGCGAGATTGACAAGCCTGCCCTCACCGAGGACGAATATCTTCTTGCCGTTCTTGAGGGTGTACTCGTCGATGAACTGACGGATCCGCCTCTTCGACTTCTTCATCTTCTCCAGGGTGTCGAGGTCGAGTTCAACGTTGAAATGCCCCGAGTTGCAGACCATGGCGCCGTCCTTCATCTTCTCGAAATGTTCCTTGCGGATGACGTGGATGTCGCCGGTGGTGGTGACGAAGATGTCCCCGATGGCGGCCGCCTTCTCCATCTCCATGACCTCGTAGCCGTCCATGTGGGCTTCAAGGGCCCGAAGAGGATCGACCTCGGCGACGACAACGTGGGCGCCAAGGCCTTTTGCCCTCATGGTCACGCCTTTGCCGCACCAGCCGTACCCGGCGAGCACGAAGGTGGCACCGGCAAACAGGACGTTCGTGGCGCGCAGGATGCCGTCGATGGTGCTCTGTCCCGTACCGTAGCGGTTGTCGAACATGTGCTTCGTCAGCGCGTCGTTCACGGCGACGACGGGGAACTGGAGAACGCCTTCCTTCTCCATGCTCTTAAGGCGAATGACACCCGTCGTCGTTTCCTCCATGGAGCCCACCACATCGCCGATCAGCGCCTGTTTTTCCTTCTTGGCGAGCTTCCTGTACCATTTCTTGATGATATCGTGGAGGCCCTCGGTGCGGTCGAAGGCGATCATGTGGAGGGCGCCGACAAGGTCGGCCCCGTCATCCATGGTGATATTGGGCATGAAGGCAAGGGCCTTCATGATGTGGTCGTAGTACTGGCGGTCCGTCTCTCCCTTGATGCAGAAGGCGGGTATCTTGAAGTGCTTGACGATGGCCGCCGCCACGTCGTCCTGGGTGCTCAGGGGGTTGGACGCGCAGAGCACCACCTCGGCGCCGCCCGCCTTGAGGGTCTTCATGAGGTTCCCCGTCTCCGACGTCACGTGGAGGCAACAGGCGATTCTCACGCCCTTCAGGGGTTTCTTCTTCGCGAACCTCTGCGCGATCTGGCCGAGGACGGGCATCCTTCTCCCCGCCCATTCTATCTTCTCCAGCCCGGCATCGGCCAGTTTTATGTCCTTCACATCATAATCCATACATGTTCTCCTTCGATCGATATCGTTCCGGGAAACCTATATCCCCGCGGCCTTCCTTATCTCTTCCACCATGTCGAGCTTTTCCCAGGTGAACTCCGGCTCGTTCCTGCCGAAATGGCCGCCGCAAGCGGTTTTCCTGTAGATGGGCCGCAGGAGGTCGAGCCTCTCGATGATCTTTCTCGGCCGCATGTCGAAGAGGTCGTTGACTATCTGCGCGATCTTGTCGGGGCTTATCTTCGAGGTGCCCTGGGTGTCTATCATGACGGATACAGGCTCAGCGACGCCGATGGTGTAGGCTATCTGGAGCTCGAGCCTGTCGGCAAGGCCGGCAGCGACGAGGTTCTTCGCGATGTAGCGGGCCATGTAGGAGGCGCTGCGGTCGACCTTTGACGGGTCCTTCCCGGAGAAGGCGCCGCCGCCATGGCTCCCGACACCCCCGTAGGTGTCGACGATGATCTTCCGTCCCGTCACGCCGCAGTCACCCTTGGGGCCGCCCACCACGAACCTTCCCGTGGAGTTGATGAAGATCTTCGTCTTCTCGTCCATGAGCTCCGCCGGGACGATCTTCTTGATGACCTCTTCCGTGATGCCTTCGCGTATCTTCTCAATGGTCACGTCGGGGTTGTGCTGGGCGGCGATGACGACGGCGTCCACCCTGACGGGCTGCCTGTCGATATACTCTATGGTCACCTGGCTCTTGCCGTCGGGGCGCAGAAAGGGAAGGGTCCCGTCCTTGCGGACATCGGCAAGCCTCTTGATGAGCTTGTGGGCGTACATGATGGACATGGGCATGAACTCTGCCGTCTCGTTGCAGGCGTACCCGAACATGAGGCCCTGGTCGCCGGCGCCCTGCTCGTGGCCGGCTGTCTCGTTGACGCCCATGGCGATATCGGGGGACTGTTCGTCGATCGCCGTGAGGACCGCGCAGGTCTCCCAGTCGAAGCCCATCGAAGAATCGTTGTACCCTATGTCCTTCACCGTCTCCCTGACGATCTCGGGGACGTTGACGTAGCTCGACGTCGTTATCTCACCACCGACGAGGGCAAGGCCCGTCGTCACATAGGTCTCGCAGGCGACCCGAGCCCCGGGGTCGTCCTTGATGATGGCGTCGAGAACAGCGTCGGATATCTGGTCGGAAACCTTGTCCGGATGTCCTTCGGCAACCGATTCAGACGTGAATAAGAACCTGCTCATTCCCATTGTATGATCCTCCTTGATATTGGTCTTTGATAAGTTTCATTCTGCTATCCCCGGGCTTTCGGGAAATCCCCGGGGAACAATCGTGCCATTTCGTTCTTTAAAAGAAGCTCCGCCTCCGCCGGCGAGTCCTTCTTCATGATCTCCTCGAGGAGCTCCCGGCAGTATCCGTGATCGAGCCCCCGGATCGCCTTTTTCGCCCGCGGTATGGCGTAAGGGTTCATGCTTATCTCATCGAGGCCGAGACCCAAAAGGACCGGGACGTAGCGCGGCTCCCCCGCCATCTCACCGCACAGAGCGATGGTGATCTTGTGGGCGTGGGCATCGTCGACAGCCTTCTTGATCATTTTGAGGACTGCCGGATGGAGCGGTTCGTACAGGTAGGAGACGTACTCGTTGACCCTGTCGATGGCGAGGGCGTACTGTATGAGGTCGTTCGTCCCGATGCTGAAGAAATCGACCTCCGCGGCAAGCATGTCGCTTATCATGCACGCTGACGGGACCTCTATCATGATGCCCGTCTTTATGTCCCTGTTGTAGGCGATCTTTTTGCGCGAGAGCTCTTCCATGCACTCGGCGATGATGGCCTTCGCTTTGCGCACCTCCTCGATGCCCGAGACCATGGGGATGAGGATGCGAAGGGGCCCATGCTCGCTCGCCCTCAGGATCCCCCTCAGTTGAGCCTTGAAGAGGGGGACCTCCTTGATGCAGAGCCGTATGGCCCTGAGGCCCATGGCGGGATTTATCTCCTTGGGCATCTCGATCTCGGAGACGAACTTGTCGCCGCCGATGTCGAGGGTCCGTATGGTGATGTACTGGAGGGTCTTGCTCTCCGCCAGTTTGCGATAGATGTGGTAATGGTCCATTTCCGTGGGAAGGTCGTGCTTTCGCGAAAGATAGATGTATTCCGTCCTGTACAGGCCTATGCCGGTGGCGCCGTATTTTTCGACGATGTCCATCTCCGCCAGGAGCTCAATGTTGGCGCCCACCCTCATCCGAAAGCCGTCCTTCGTCTCGGCCTTGAGCCGCGCCACCCTGAGGTGTTCCTTCTTCTGGTTCCTGAGATGGATCTGCTTCGCGACGTACTCTTTCTGGACCTCTTTGACGGGGTTGATAATGACGACGCCTTCATCGCCGTCTATGATGATGAGGTCATTGTTCCTCGCGAGACTTGTCACGTTGCCCACGCCGACCACGGCGGGGATCTCGAGGGCCCGCGCCACGATCGACGTGTGGGACGTCCTGCCGCCCACATCGGTCGCGAACCCGGAGATGCGGTTGAGGTTGAGCTGTATCGTGTCCGCAGGCGACAGGTCGTGGGCGATGATGATGGCTTTGCCCTTCACCGTCCCGGCGCTTATGCGCGGTTTTTTCCCCACGACGAGGATCCTGGCGAGTCTCTCGTAGATGTATCTGATGTCCTGGCCCCTCTCCCTGAGATACGGGTCCTCCACCTTGTCGAAGCTGGCGAGGAACCGGGAGACCACCACGTCGAGGGCCCATTCCGCGTTAATATGCTCGCCCCGGATAACGTCGATGACGGAGTTGGCGAAGAAGGGGTCCTGGAGGATGAGTATGTGGGCGTCAATGATGAAGGCGTGCTTCTTGACGTCGTCGTCGGGAATGGAGTCCTTGATCTGGTTGAGCTGGTCGATCGCGCCCTGAACGGCGCTTTTGATGCGGCTCACCTCGCGTTCCACCTGGCGCGGGGATATGGAACGCTTCGTTATCGCCACCTTGTCCCTGTCGA
>JAAYAK010000150.1 GCA_012719415.1 Syntrophorhabdus sp. | reverse complement strand
CGCGAGTACTCGTAGTAAAGGTCCTTCTCCTCCTTGCCGCGCCGGCATTGAGGGAGACTCGCCGCGTTGGGAAGACGTTTCGCGATCCTGGCGATGCCCTTTTCATCGGCCCTGCCCTGCCAGACGAGGCCGCCTTTGCAGTCCCTGAGGGTGACGGCCGCATCGGGAACGGGTTCCCCGCTGTCAAGGGCCGTCACAAACACCAGGGAGGACTCCCGGCCCCACTTGAAATGAGCCGCCATGTTCGTGACCAGGGCGGCCGTGGGCACGTACACGGGGCCCGGCTTTTCGAGGAGCCTTTGCCCGAGCATGAGGCTCTCTATCTCGACGACATAGAAACCGGGTTCGGACAGGGGTATGCCCACAACCTCGAACTCCTTCGTTCCACCCGGTTTGGGTATCGAGAGGGAACGGCTGCCCGGGGCGCCCTTCAGGATGGATCTCTCCCGCGGGGAGGCGGCAAGCTTATGGAGCCATGCTATGACCGACGCATCCGCGTCGTCGGCCGTCTTATGAATACCGCCCTTCATCTCGGCGGGCACGGACGTCTCTCCCGCCTGGCGGGCCCCACCTTTCGGGACGGGCTGGCCGCTGTTGTCCTTCCTGTCACCCTGTCCCGGCTTCCCCGCCTCGTTTCCTCTCGTCAGCCAGGTCTCTATCTCTCCCTCGATATTGCGCACCGTGACGGGAAGGATGGCCTCCCTGCCCGATTCCACAACTCCGAAACGATCGGGAAATTTGGCAAGGGCCGGGTACGTGTCGGTCCTGACAGGAAGGGGAAACCTGTCCGCGTTCGACAGAGAACGTCCCGATATGTCCCTCAGGCCTGCCGGGATGTGCACGTTCAGGAGACTCTTCTCGGGGAAAGGCCCCCGAAATGTCAGATATGAGACGTCGCTCTCGCCATCCTCTTCCGTCCCCGGCTTCCATGCCATGCTTTTCGCCGCGTCCTTGCCTGTCACCACCGCGATCTTCGCGGCGTCCTCCTTCGATATCGGGGCAGAGAAGACAAGCCGCATCGGCGACAAGGGTATGCATCCTCCCTGGGGCTTTTCCTTCATGCACCGGAACTTCGCGGTGAAAGGCCCCCGGGCCCGGTAGGAGAGGACCTGGTCCTTTGTCGTTGCCACGCCGCTTCTCGACGCCACACCCCTGCCCCACACGATCTTCACATGCGCCCCTGGAGGAAAGGCCTGCCTGCACTGAAAGAGCACGGCGCTGTCCTGTTCCTTCTTCGAGACACCCATCTCACGCAAAACTCTCTTTCTCTCTTCGCCTGTGATCAGCCGTATGCCGACCCGTTCGCGGACACCCTCGATGGAACAGGAGACGTTCTTCATCATCGATGCCTCCGTGGCCGGTGCGTCGAGCCGGAAGAGGAACGTCTGCCCCTCCTCCACCTCGTTGCTGTCCGCCCAGGGATCCGATTCGCGGACCGAGGGCCCACCGGTATTGAACGTGAAGGTCCTCCTGCCCGTAACCGCCGCTCCCGCGAGGGTCCTCAGGTTCTGCCTCAAGGTGAAGGTGCAGGACACGCCGGCGGGGAGGGTCTCATCGAAGTCGTAGGACCAGTTCTTCCCGTCGATCCAACGGCCCTGCCCTTTCCCGGGGCACTGCACGGTGAACGGGTCCGACGGGCGAGGGTCGCCAAATGCCGCCATCTGTTCCGAGAACCTGGCCGTCACCTGGCGGATGTCCTTGACCGAACCTTCCGGCGAGAACAGTTCCACGGACGCGCCGGCGGCATAGCTGCCGGAGCCGAACCACACCACCACCGCGAAGACGACGCAAAGGATGCTCCTCATCATACTCTTATCCTCCCCTGGGACCTCGAAAGAACGACAGACGACCGTTCCTCACCCCAGCTCTTTCCCTGTGCTGGACATGCTCAGTGTGCAGTGTTTTATGCCCTTGATCGCCCTTAACATGTCCGATAGGCGGCGGACCTCATCGGGCTTCCCCCTGACGGCGACTATCTCCAGGCAATTGTTGTGATCGAGGTGGACGTGCTGTGTGGATATGATGCTGCGTTGATAATCGTGCTGAAGGTCCGTCACCTTGTTCAGGAGTTCCCGGTGATGATGGTCGTAGATCAGCGTTATCGCCCCGGCGACCTCTTCTCCGACCTCCCATTCCCTTGCTATGAGCTCCTGCCGTATCAGGTCCCGGAACGCCTCGGACCGGTTGGAGTAGCTCTTCTCCCTGATAAGCTCATCGAACCTCTTAAGCAGATCCCCATCGAGGGAAACTCCGAATCGCACTAACCCGGACATGGTCACCTCCGTGTGGCACGTTAAAAATGAAGCGTAGCACAAGGCGAATTGCCTGTCAATTGATTCGCCTCCATTTATCCTTTGAGAAAAGCGCGCAACCTCCGTATAATGTTCTCATGGGAAAGGTATATCTCGTGGGCGCAGGCCCCGGCGACATGAAGCTCATTACAATCAAAGGTCTCGAACTCATCCGGCAGGCCGATGTCATCATCTATGATAACCTGGTGAACAAGGGCCTCCTCGAGTACGCTCACGCCGGCGCGGAGATCATCTACGCGGGCAAGAAGGCCTCCCGGCACGAGCTTCCGCAGAAAGAGATCAATGCCCTTCTTGCAGAGAAAGCGCGTCAGAACCAGGTGGTCGTTCGTTTGAAGGGCGGCGACCCCATTATCTTCGGTCGGGGAGGCGAGGAAGCGGAGCACCTTGCCGCAATCGGTATTCCCTTCGAGATCGTCCCTGGCGTCACCTCGGCGATCTCCGTCCCCGCCTATGCCGGCATACCACTCACGCACCGCGATCACGCGTCCACCGTCGTCTTCATAACGGGCCACGAGGACGAGAACAAATCGGCATCATCCATCAACTGGCACGAACTGGCAATGGGAGCGGATACGCTTGTCTTCCTCATGGGCATGAAAAATCTCGGTGTCATTGCGAAGAGACTTATCTTTGAAGGCAAGGACCCGGCCACTCCGGCCTGTGTCATCCAGTCGGGGACCCTGCCGGCTCAGAGGGTCGTCACAGGAACGCTTGCCACCATCGCCGACGAGGTGCGCAGGATGCGGCTCACTCCACCGGGGATCATCGTGGTCGGCGATGTCATCCGTCTGAGGGATAAACTGAACTGGTTCGAGCGGAAACCTCTCTTCGGAAAAAGAGTTGCGGTAACGCGCTCGGCACACCAGTCCCGCAGATTCGGAGAGATCCTCGCGGACCGGGGCGCCGAGCCCGTCTATCTGCCGACCATCGATATCGAGCCCATCGTCCCCAATTCCCGGCTGCGCTCCGCCATAGACAGGATATCCTCCTACGACGCCATCATCTTCACGAGCGTCAACGGGGCCTCCATATTCTTCGCGCACCTCAGGGGATCGGGAAGGGACGCCCGGGCCTTGAGCGGCCTCACCGTCATCGCCATTGGCGGAGCAACGGCCGCGCATCTTGCCGTGTACGGCATAGAGGCGGACCTTGTTCCGGAAAAGTTCACATCCGAGGGGATCGTCACCGTCCTTGAAGCCTACGGCGTTTCGGGAAGGCATTTCCTCATTCCCCGTGCCGAAGAAGCCCGCGACGTGGTCATTCGATACATACGGGCGAACGGAGGAAGCTGCACCGTAGTGCCCATTTACAGGGCAACGATCCCGGCGCCGGCCGGGCCGGTCCCTGACGATCTCGATATCGTCACCTTCACCAGTTCTTCCACGGCCACCAACTTTATCATGCTCTATGGTAAGGAAGTGCTGAAGAACAAGGTTATCGCCTCGATAGGCCCCGTTACGACGGCAACTCTCTTGGAATCAGGCATCAACGTCGACATCGAAGCCCGGCAGTCCGATATCCCCGGGCTGCTGAACGCTATGGAAACCTATTTTCAAGAGGATAAAGTTTAAGGCCCGGCGCCCCGTCACCAGCGTCTTGACGCCAGGACGGAACGAACGTATCCGTCCATATTGATGATGGTGTGCCTGGCGGGGTCATACGTGACGGTGCTCCCGCTTGAGTTGTTCACGAGAATGAGCGCTTCCCCCCGCGGTACCCTCTGAAGTCCGAGGAATGTGACGCTCTCTTTTCGATCAGCTTCCATCGCCGTCCTCCCTGGTCCTTAAGCCGGGCTTTCCCGCCGTGACCTCCCGGACGTGGTGTTTCCCGGTGCGCGAAACCGCCGGATCCGTCTTCAACCACATCGAGACGCCATCCCTTCTCTAGTAGGGAAGGGAAACACAGGAAACGCGGTAGTCGTTCCTGATGCTGCAGAACGTTGGAAACTCGGCAAGCTCCTCATTCTTTATGTCAAGAACACAGATGACCTGTCCTTGCATCTGAAGCTCCCTGGCTTCGTTGGGATCCACCCATTTCGTCCTGCCCTTTGTCAAAGACAACTTCATCAACATGACATCCTCCGTGAGTTTTCTTATGCTGGATATCCTATCGGGTCCACCGGAGAGCATGAGGGAATATGTGCCGAATCGACCTGCCGCAGTTACGAGCATGGTATGCAGTGGTCATGCGAGGTCTTCGAAGCCGCCTTCAGTACAACACCTGCCGGGTGATCGCTTTAGGGAAGCCGGGGCACTCACTCCCCCCCGGTGAGTGTGCCCCGGCTTGGTGGGATGATGAAACATTGGGGTTTGCACTGACAATTCTACAGGATCATTGGGGCCGATATGAGACTGCGGGACGAACCAGACCTCATTCGTGACGAGCGTCGAAATAGTCCGTGATAGCGAAAAAAAAGGGAGGCCGGGACTTGTGCAGACACAACGATGTTGACATGTCCCGGCCTCGTTGGAATGGTGCGACTACAGGGGTTTGTTGAGGTGGATTTTACACGACAAGAACGGAGAGTGCCAACACCATGGTACGATCGTGTCCTCTGTTGTGCTCAAACTGCAGCTCTGTTACGCCTTCGCCTCCCCATCATCCTCTTTCGGGTCCTTCCGGCTCCCCTGACCCTTTGCCTTCGGGGCGACGATCTGCTCCTTGAACCGCGTATAGGCCGCCCTGCCCAGCTCGATAGGCTCCGCCAGACCCGTCATCTTCAGTTCCGCTCTTCTGGCGTGCAAGGTCCACAGCTCGACGTGGTTCCTGTTGATGATCGTCGAGCGATCGAGAAGGACGAACATGTCGGCGGGCAGGCGCCTTTCCCAGTCTCTCAGCGATGACCGGACCATGAAACGCTCGCCCTGAATGTTGTGGACGTTGGTGTAGTTCCTCTCGGAGAAGATGGCCACGATGTTGCTGACGGAGACGAAAGAAGCCTTCTTCCCTGTATTGAGGAAGACCTGATCGGCAGCCGAAAAGATCTCTCCCGCGGGATCGAAGGAAGGCAGACGGAATGCCGCCCTTCTCAAGGCGTTCTTGAGGCGTTCCGGTTCGACGGGCTTGAGCAGGTAATCCAGGGCGTTGACCTCGAATGCCCGTATGGCGTACTGGTCGTAGGCCGTAACGAAGATGACGGAGGGCGGGTCTATGAGCCGCGCAAGGAGATCGAAACCCGATCCTCCCGGCATCTGAATGTCAAGGAATACCAGGTTCGGATCGAGGGCGGCGATCATCCTTTCCGCCTCGTCCGCGTTCCGTGCCTCGCCCACTATCCTGATATCCCACTGGTCTTTCAGCAGCTCCTTCATGTTCTCCCGCGCAAGCCGTTCATCGTCAACGATGAGCGCCCGGATCTCGTCAGAGTCCTTTTTCATCCTTCTCTCCTCTCCGAGGGATTTCGATGGCGACCACAACCCTGTCTCCTGACTCGCCGATCTCAAGACCATGGCGGTCACCGTAGGTAAGTTTTAGCCGTGTGCGTATATTCTCAAGCCCGATACCGCCACTTCCCGCATCTGCTGCGGCGTCCCGGGCGATCCACTTCCCCGTGTTCGTGATCTCGATCCTCACATGCTCGCCTGCCGCCCTGCATCCGACATCGATCCGAAGAGGGAGGGGCGATGTCTTCATCCCGTGCTTCACCGCATTCTCCACGATGGGCTGTACCAGCAGTTCAGGAACCATGGTGTCCCCTATCTCCTCGGGCATGCTGACAGAAACGACCAGGTCCTCCTCGAACCGGACCTTCTCCAGGCTGAGATAGCTCTCGATCATGCTCATTTCCCTTTTGAGGGGCGTAAGTCCCGATTCCCGCGATGACAAAGTGGATCGCAGGTACCGGGAGAGCTGTCGCACCAGTTCGGCGATGCGGCCCGGGTCGGTCCTGGAAAGGGCGTCCAGGGAATTGAGAACATTGAACAGGAAATGGGGATTGATCTGGTACCTCAGCGTCTCCAGCTGGGCCTCGACGAATCTCCGCTGTGCCTCCTCAGTCCTGTGGCGCTCCTCTTCAACCTGTTTCCTTTCGGTGATGTCATTGAGGAGGCCCTGGACCCTGGTCAACGCCCCCGCCCTGTCGCGGTCCGCCCTGGCGTATATGACACCTGTCCTTCCCGTTCCGCCGTGCCGGACAAGATCGACCTCCAGGCCCCTGACATTGCCTGATCTGTGCAATTCCCCGAGAAGAAGCGAGCTTGCATCTGTGCCGCAATGGTCCGCGATGTTCGTTCCCATCACCTCCGCCGGGCCTTCGCAGCCTACCAGGCGGGCAAAGGCCGCGTTGACATTCATTAGACGGCCGGCGGGGTCCATGATGAATATCCCTTCCACCG
Organism: Syntrophorhabdus sp.; assembly: GCA_012719415.1. Taxonomy (NCBI): domain Bacteria; kingdom Pseudomonadati; phylum Thermodesulfobacteriota; class Syntrophorhabdia; order Syntrophorhabdales; family Syntrophorhabdaceae; genus Syntrophorhabdus; species Syntrophorhabdus sp. The sequence goes on along the minus strand of JAAYAK010000150.1, from coordinate 2,676 downwards.
CATTCTCAAAGATACCCCTGTACAGGCGTTCCGCCTCTTCAAGCGCCGTTTGGCTCTCCTCAAGGCTGCGGGCCATGGCATTGAGCCCTCTTCCCAGACGGGCGACCTCATCGGTGCCCCTTACCTCCACGCGCCTGTCGAGGCGTCCCATCTCGATATCGCGGGCCAGGTCCATGCACTGGCCGAGCCTCGTGAGCAGTGGCCGCGCCACGGCGAGCGCTCCCCCCCACACGCCGAAGAGCATGCTGACCAGCGTGCCGGCGGTAACCCTTCCCATCGCGTGTATGGGCCTCATCGTTTCCTTTAGCGGCTTCTCGACGACGAAGAACCACTCCGGCTGCGGTGTCTTGCAGAAGGCTGCCAGTTGATCACCCCGCGGCGACGGGTAGCTGACGAAACCGCTTCCGCGCGCGAGCATGTCGCCGGGGATGGGGATGTCCGGTTGTTCGTATTCCCCTGCCTCGATGACGTTGTGGGCCTCCCAGCCCTCGGGAACCTCCCTGTCGAGCATCGGGTCGAAGACGTAGGCCTTCCCTCCGTGAACATAGTCCTGGGGAGCGAGGACATAGTCATTGAAGTAGGTGAGGTCCACAACGGCGCGCACGACGCCGGGAACGGTACCGTCGATCTCCACGGGGGCCGTGATGACTATGACGGGCCGGCCCGTTCCCCGGCTGAGGAAGATCTGGGATATGGCCGTCTCTCCCTTCCTGGCGGAGAGAAAATCGGGACGTGCCGCCACATCCCTCCGCATGCTCTCGAGGCCCACCCGGTCGGGGAAGGAAGAGGCAACGCACCGGGCATCACGGTCATGAAGATTTATCGACTGATACACCTTCGCCTCGTGAGCGATCTCCTGAAAGCGCCTGCAAACCGCATCGATCACAGCGGCGGAGCGTGGACGAAGGACTGCCCGGCGGACGCAATCCTCTCGGGCCAGTGACCGGATACCGGAGGCGAAGATATCGAGAGTCGTACGGCTCTGTCTGGCGATCAGTGCCGCTGTGCGTTCCATCTCCGTCTTCGCCGCCGATCCGAGACGCCTGCTTGCCGATCTGTGCGTGAGCAGAGAAGACAACACCACACCCGACGAAGCTATCATCGAGAACACAAAGAGAAGCTTTCCGCGAAAGGTCATAATTGACGAATGGTGAAATCGACGCCCAAAAGCCCCCTTTTTCACGGCGACGACAGGCAAAATATTCTCACGGACCATCGTCAAATGTCAATAAACAAAAAAACGGTTTCAGGTTTCAAGTTCCAGGTTTCAGGCTCAAAACCAGGAAAACGATCTGCGTGGAATGCGTGTTGATGTCCGGTCCTGCCGGAGACTTTTTCTTCTTATCTTTGACTTGAAACCTGAAACTTGAAACCTGAAACGGTTTTCTGTCTAGATGTAGTTTTCGAGGAGCAGGGAGATGGCCTTTTCCACGCTGCCGGGTTCCTTTTCTTCCATCTCCCGGATGGATTTCCTGATGCGAAATGAGGTGAGCTCGTCCCCCAGGTCGTCAAGGCACCGGTAGAGGCCGGAACGCCTCCCAAAACGGTATATGAGCCTTTGCTCCTCGGAGAGGTTGAAATAGCGGTCGATGGTCTCGAGAAATCTCTTCTTGTCCGAGGGAAGCCTTCCGTCGATCTCTTCCAGGAGGTTGAGGATATGATCGCTCTTGACGTAGCTGCCGATCCCCTCAAGGTTCTCGATGAGCAGTCTCTCCTCCCTCAGGATATCCTCTTCATCGGGGAGGAGAAAATCGCCCGTCTCCAGTTTTTCGTAGAGCGGCATGGTCCTCAACACCTTCAGCGTCCGGAACCTTATGAAATCGGGGTCGATGCGGTTGAGAACATCGGCGGTATCGAGGGCGTGCTCCCTCCACCACTTCTTTCCTCCAAGGCCCAGGACCACGTATTCCGAGAGCTCTATCCCGGCTTCCTTGACCTTTCTGCCCGCGAGCATGTGGTCCTCGCGGGTCGCCCCCTTATTGATATAGGCCAGGAGTGGATCGTGACCGGATTCCAGGCCCACGTGGATCCTCGTCAACCCGGCTTCTCTCATCCTCTTCAGGTTCTCCACCGACACGCTCCTCGCGAGCGTCCGGGACCGCGCGTATGAGGTCACGCGGTCGATGGTGGGAAAGGTCTCCTTAAGGTACTTCAGGGCATCGACAAGAACGTCCGCCTTCATGGCGAGGGAATTCGCGTCCTGGATGAAAACGTTCTTGCACCCGAAATACATCCAGACGGCGACCGACTTGTAGCTCTCATTGATGATGTGGCTGTCGAACACCGCTTCCACCAGGGAATCGGTGATCTTCCCCGCGAAACCCTTTTTCCACGAAAGCCCCCTGATGTCATCGTGGATGGCCTTGATGGTATCTATATCCGAGCTGATCTCGTCAAGGGAGCGCTTCTCGAAGCGCTTTCCCTTGTAGACCTGGCAAAAGAGGCACTTGTTCCAGGGGCAGTTCCTGGTGAACCGCACGAGAAGGCTGTAGGCTTCGTTGGGTGGGCGTATGGGCCCTATTTCATATCGCAGGGATCTTTCGCTCATTCCTTGTCTACGTGAACGGCAAATGCCGGGGTAGACGCCTTGGACATCGCTTTCTTCCTCTTCGGGTTCTGTGATGCTTTCTTCCTTTTCCTCTTTAATTCCGTCTTCTTGGATAGAGATGGCATATG
>JAAYAK010000149.1 GCA_012719415.1 Syntrophorhabdus sp. | reverse complement strand
TCCTAGCTGGCCACAGGTTCGACATCGATACTCCCGGCGCGCGCCCTCATCCTGTGCCACAGAAGAGCTGCCACGAACAGGGCAACTCCTATAGCGGAGAAGGGGATACTGCGTTCAACGAGACCTACGAAGGCGAGCGCCGCGGCCATGAAGAACAATCCGCGCTCCCTGAGCTTGAGGTCGGTCAGCAGAAAGCCCACCAGCGATACCTGGAGAGAGCACAGGCAGATAATGGAGGCGATCACGGCCACCACCGCGAAGAGGGGCTCCCGAGGCTTCAGAAGGATCACCGGGCAGAAGACAAAGATATAGGGCACCATGAACCCGGCGACGGCAGCCTTGATCGACTCCTTGGCTGTCTTCATGTACGGCGCCTCCGCGATCTTGGCGGTTATCAGCGAGACAAGTGCCACGGGGGGCGTGAGAAAGGCGAAAACGCTGATGAACATAGCGAAGAAATGCCCGATATCGAAGGGCACCCCCATCTTCTGAAGGGCGGGCACAGCGAAGATCGTGACGATCATGTACGCCGTCAACGACGCGCCGGCGCATCCCATGGCAACGGTAATGACCTGAACAAGGAGAAGGGCAAGAAGGACACTTCCCAGGCTCCACGCCTCGATCCCCAGGACCAGCTTCACGCTCAGACCGCTCATGGTCAGCGTCGCAAGGATAATTCCGACCGCCGCCGTGGTGACACCTATGCCCGCGGCCTGGACCGTGCCGGTGACGAAACCGTTCACGAACTGTGTGAAAGACGGCCTCGTCTTCTTCCGTATGAGCGAAATGCCAACGGTGGTGATTATGGCCCAGAACCCTATGTAATTCACCGAGAAACCATAGGCCATCATCACGACGATGAGAAGGATCGGCACAATGAAATTGATCGATGAGATCGCGAGCTCTTTGCCGTCTATCGGCTCCTTCGCGGCCATGGGCAGCCTGTGCTTGCCGGCGGTGAGATACACGTACAATCCAACGAGGCCGAAATAAAGGATGGCCGGAAATACGGCCATCTTCGCGATGGTTATGTAGGGAATGCCCGTCATGCCTGCCATGGCGAAAGCGCTCATGCCCATGATGGGAGGCATTATCTGTCCGCCGTTGGACGCCGCCGCCTCTATCCCTCCCGCTTCCTCGGGCTTGAAGCCGAACCGCTTCATGAGGGGTATGGTGATGGTGCCCACAACGGCAGCGTTGGCGGCGGCGCTGCCCGTGATCATGCCGATGCCGCAGCTGGCCACGACAGCCATCATGGCCGCGCCGCCACGTATCTTGCTCATTACGATCTTGCCAAGTGTGAGAAAGAACTTGTCAGCACCGGTGCCCGACAATACACCCCCGAAAAGGATGAAAAGGAAAAGAAAGTTCGCCGATATCGGTATGAAAGCATAGATACCGTTATCCAGCCCGACGGAGAGGTTCGTCATGGTCTGCTCGAAACCCATGGATTGAATGGTCAGCGGGGCAGGCAGCCGCGCTCCGACGAATCCATATATGACGGCACCTATGGCCATGATCGAAAGGAACCAGCCCGTGGCTATTCTCGTCGCCTCGAGAACAAGCAGGATCGCCATGATGCCGGCAGCAAGGTCAAGGGCAGTGTTGAAATAGGCGCGCTGCTGTATGTCCTCCCAGTTGAGCTGGATGTAACCAAGGGCAAGGATGGCTGCGACAATGACGAACATCATCCACAGTCTCAGGGGCGTTGATCTTGTGTCTCTCGCTGCTCCTAAAAAGACAATGACCAGACTGAAGAGGAGATGCAGGTTGAGATAGGGCACGGTTGACATCAGAAGCACCTGCGAAGATACCATCTGATATATGACCATGAGAAATGCCACTATTATTACCGCGATCTTGATCACGCCGTTCACGCCGTCCTTCATTGCCGCCTCCTTGCCAGTTGCCGTATCCGGGGAGAAATTCAAGCAGCAGGTTTACTTGATCACGCCCGCGGCCTTAAGGCTCCCTATCTGTATCTTGTTCGCTTTGTAGAACTTCACAGCCGCGGGGTGCATCCTGGCCTCAGGTACCTCGACAGCCGCTACCGTCTTCTTTGTGATCACCCGTGCCGCGGGGCTGAGCTGCTGGAACTTGTCCACGTTCTCCACGTATATCCTCAGGATCTCCGCCACAACCTCGTCGGGCATGGAAACGTCGACGCCCCAGTTCATGCATTTTCCCAGCGCCGTCGTGGGCTGCTTCTGGCTTTTGCCTATGTTGCCGGCCGGGATCGTAACGATGGTTCCGGGATGACCCGTTGCCTGTTTCATCTTCGTCAGGACCGATGGATCAATGGAGATCGCGTAAACGTCCTTCATTGCGAACAGTTCGTTAAGGTAGGGCGAAGGCTCCCATTTGCCTGATCCCACGGGATTGATCCCGCCGTGAATAACGTCAACCGTCCCGTCCCTCGCAGCATCGGTCATGGCGTTCATGCCAAGGTACTGATACTTGGGTTTCACACCCGCAACCTTGAATATCTCCTCAAAGGCGACCGCCTTGGATGAGGCCTTGGAGACATTGGAGATGACCGTGCTCTTTCCGTTCATGTCGGCCAGCGTCCTTATCTTTGGATTGGTTGTCAGCAAGACGTCCACAGTAAACCCGCCAAAGGCGATGTGGCGGAAATTGTCGAGTTCGTATTTTCCCGCAAAATTCTTCCAGTCCCCGATCTGCCTCTTCGCGGCCCACACCTCGTCCTCCACCTGGAAGAAAACAAGGCTCTTTCTCTTCTCCGGTTTCATGATGAGGGTCTTCATATCAACCGCGGGGCCTCTTCCCTCGCGGGCGATGGCCTTGACGATCTTGCTGTTCTTGTTGATGAGCTCGGCCCAGTACACCGCAATGGTGTACGGGTTGGTGCCCGTCCACAGACCCGAGATCTCCACCTCGTACTTCTTTGCCTGCCCGTATGCCATCCCGGCGGACAAGAAGATGGCCATGACGAACAGCACGAACCAGGTACCCACTAAACCGCGTTTCTGTCTCATCTCACGTTCCCCTTTTCTGTTGTATTTGTTCCTGTCCATGATCTCATGGACCACGTCCGCCCGTCACGATCGCACCGGGCAGGGCAGGGGGTGCCGGGCAAAGCCGCGAACGCGCAACCCGCCCGCAGAGGCCCTGCGGGATCCCGAAGATGCGCACCCGAAGGGCATCGCTTCGCTGGCAGCCTTCCTGAATGAGGCATCTTAACCCTCATATTGGTCTAGGCGATATGTTGGTCCTACCATAGTACATAGTTTATATCATTGGGTACGGACCCTTTGTCAAGAGATTTCTGAGGACACGACGCGGGGCCCGGAGACCTGCGTCGGCCACGAATATTATCTTTACTCGTCTCCGTGTTCCTGTGATATAAATACAAAAACCGACCGGGGGTGATCCGTGGAGATCGAAGGCAAGAACGTGCTTGTGCTCGGCGCCTATGGCGAGGCCGGCATCGCCATCTGCAGGCAGATCCTCCGATACCTTCCCGCCGAGCTTGTCGTGACGTCCCTGACCGAAGAGGAAGCGCAATGGGCCCTCAAGGAGCTCGAACCCGAAACCCCTTCGTACTGCAAGGTCCGGGCCTCCTGGGGAAATGTATTCGTCCGGTGGTCGCTGAAGGATATGCGGCTCGCGGACATCGCGGCCTCCCGGGAGCATATAAGAACGATGGTCGACGACAATCTCGACGAGCTCACCGAGGACATCCTGGCGGCATCCACGCTCTACAGGGTTGTCACCGAGTACAGGCCGGAGATCATCGTAGACTGCATAAACACGGCGACAGCCCTCTCCTACCAGAACATCTATCACGCCTATAACACGATGGAGGGCACCGATGGAAGATGGGCGGACGCCCGGGACCTGCCCTATCACCTCCTGTCGGCAGTGACCATCCCTCCCCTTATCCGGCACGTCCAGATCCTCCACGAGTCGATGAAACGGTCTGGAACCCGGCTCTATCTCAAGATCGGCACCACCGGGACGGGCGGGATGGGCCTCAACATCCCCTTCACCCATGGCGAAGAGAACCCATCGAGGCTCCTCATGACGAAGGCCGCGACGGCCGGCGCCCACACCATGTTGCTTTATACCCTGAGCAAGACCCCGGGGTGGCCCATCATCAAGGAGATAAAGCCCGCCGCGATGATCGGATGGAAGGACATAGGAAAGGGGGTCATACGGCGGGGCAACAGGGGCTATCCGCTTTATGACTGCCCTGTGGAAGGCGCTTTCCGGCTGATGGAAGGTTCGACCTTCTCCTACGAGGAAACGGATACGGAAGCCTCCCCGGGTAACGGACAGATCGAAGGGGTGTACATCGATACCGGCGAGAACGGCGTCTTTTCCATCGACGAGTTCAAGGCGATCACCTCCCTCGGTCTCATGGAATTCGTCACCCCCGAGGACATCGCTCATCACACGATCATGAACATCATAGGTGTCAATTCGTCAAAGGATGTCATCGCGGCGGTCGACAATTCGGTGATGGAGCCGACCTTCAGGGCGGGCATCCTGCGCAGGGACGCGATCGAAGAGGCCACCCGTCTCGGCGGTGGGGGCGTTGCCTACGGGTTCCTGGGACCGAGAATGTCAAAGCTCATCACCGAATGCAAGCTTATCAAGCAAAGCTACGGCACCGTGGAGGACGCCCTTACCGTTACGCCCGGGCGTCTCGCCTACTCGCTGGAAAAGCTTCTCGAGGTCGATCCCGGGATGCGCAGCGCTCCCATCTCCATCGGAATACCCATCCTCCTGCCCGATGGGGAACGCCTTATCTTCGCCAGGCGGGCCGTGAAAGACAAGGACTGGGAGGAGAGACCATGGACCGTCACAGCCGCCAGCATCGATAGATGGGCCGAGCGGGAATGGGTGGACTTGAGGCCCGCCAATATGGAGCTATGGCAGGAGAGGTTCCGGAAGGCAAGCGAGGACGCCTGCAGGTTCCCCGAGAAGCATTGCTCCCGCTTCAACCGCGGCATGCTCTTCTGGAAGAAAACGGAGGAAGGCAAGACGATCATCGACCCGGGCGAGATAACAGCCTGGGTCTTCATCAACGAGTTCGGGGGCGGCAGGCCGCATGCCTACGGCGAGTCGAAGGAGATGGTGTACTTTT
>JAAYAK010000148.1 GCA_012719415.1 Syntrophorhabdus sp. | reverse complement strand
CTAGGAAACCTTTTCTCCCTGCGACCCGCTTTTTTCCGCTATGCCGGCCGCTTCGGGTTCATTGACCGATCTTTTGAAGCTCTTGATGCCTTTGCCGATGGCGCCGCCTATCTCCGAGAGCCTTCCGGCACCGAAGATCATGAGGACGATCACCATGATGATTATGAGTTCCGGCATACCAAGTCCAAACATACCACTACCTCCTTACTTTGCCTTGCCGCCTGCCGCGGGTTTTGCCTGCGGGCCTTCCCCGAAGGGGATCTTCATGTTGAATTTCGTGTGGCAGTCAAGACAATAGATCTTCGATGCCTTGTGGGCGCTGTGACATACAGTGCAGTTGACTGTCCCCAGGTGCGACTTATGGGGATTCCTGTCTGGGAAATCCTTCGGCTCCGTCTTTTTCGCAAGACTCTCCTCGTCTCCGTGACAGGCGAAGCAGCGGGCGTTCTCGACGGAATCGCCCTGCTCGGGAACCTTGCCTTCGTGGCAGCCGGAGCATGTGACATTCTTCTTCCCGTGATGGGCGTCGAGGAACTTCGAGGACGACCAGGAGGCGAAGATCTTCTTCGTCTCTTCCATGCCCTCTTTCGAGAGGACACCGAGGTTCGCCTTTGTCCCTTTCACGCCGAGGGCCTTGCCGGGTGTCCAGGTGTGACAGGCAAGACAATCGACTTCAGCGCCCGGTTGTGTGTGGGAAAGGTGCAACCTGGCCGAATAGGGCTTCGGTTTCGCCTTCGCTTGCTTGTCGGGTTGGTGGCATTTCGTGCACGCCGTCACATCCTTCCCGGTAACCGGTGGATGCGCCTTGGGCAACAGCGAGGAGAATTCGCTGTGGCAGGCAGCGCAGGACTGCTTCGAAGCAGGGGTTTTCGAGGCTGCCCGGGCGTCTGCCCCTGAAACCACGAGCAAGACAAGCAGGAATACTGCAACAGTGTTCACGAGCATTCTGGTCATGCGTCACGTCCTGATGGTTTCCGATAGCAGGGAAGGTAATGCACGGACGATGGTCCGGCATTACCTTCCCCGTGGAGACATGATTATTTCTCTTTTGCCGCGTTGGCCCCGGCTATTCTGCCGAAGACGACGCAGTCGGGAATGGCGTTGCTTCCGAGGCGGTTGGAACCGTGGACTCCGCCCGTCACCTCACCGGCAGCGTAAAGACGCGGGATGGGTGCGCCCCATATATCGATGACCCGGGCGTCCTTGTCTATTCTCAGACCGCCCATCGTGTGGTGAACGGCGGGCCACTGGGCTATGCCATAGAAAGGACCCTTATCGAGGGGGATCATGCTCTTCGTCATGGGCTTGTTGCATTCGGGGTCCTTGCCGTCTTTGATATACTGATTGTGCTTCTTTATCGTGTCTTCAAGGACGTCCGCCGGCAGCTTCAGCTTGCCGGCAAGCTCGGCGATCGTCGCGGCCTTGATGAAACGGCCTTTCTTGATGCCCTTCTCGACCTCTTCCTTTGTACCGCCCATCTTCGTTACCATCTCCTCGTTGAAGATGGAGTACGTCGGTTTGTCTCCCAGCTTGATCTGGGCAAAGGAGCACACATCGCGCCGTTCCAGTTCGTTGACGAACCTCTTGCCCTTCTTGCTGACATAAACGAGGCCGTAGCCGACACCGTTGAAGGGATAGACGGCAGGCGTATCGAGAATGCCCGTTTCAGGCTCCGCGAAGGGATAGAGCTGAATGAAGGCGAGCTGCAGGGAATCAGCCCCGATCGACTGGGCAAACCGGAGCATTTCGCCCGTTGCACCGGGGTGGTTGGTGCAGTTGAACTCGGGGACGATGCCGGGGTTGAATGCCGCGCGCATCTTGATGTCCCTGCTGAACCCGCCTGAAGCCAGAATAAGGGCTTTCTTTATCTTGAGATTCTTCTTCCCTTTCGGGGTCTTTATCTCAACGCCCGCGACAGGGCTGTTGACGTCTTTCCTCCAGATCCAGGTGACCTCGGTGCCGAGCCTTACCTTCGCTCCCTTGCCTTCGGCGATCTTCTTGATCGCTTCCGTGTATCCGCGGCCCACACCCTCAACACAGGTGTGCGTCCTGTAGGCGCTGTGTCCGCCAGCCCTCGTGACCGTTTGTCGGATCTTCAAACCGCCGTCCTTGATCATCCAGTTGAGTGCCGGTGTCGCACCCTTTGCCAGGATCTCCACCAGGTCCGGAATATTGTAGAAATCTCCACCTTTCAATGTATCCGCCTTGTGCTGCTCGACGCTGTCATTGCCGAGGTTCAGCTTCTGGCGCAGATGGTACTCGTCGTCCCAGGACGCGTACACGCCGCCGTTTATAATGGAGTTGCCGCCGTATGTGGGCATCTTCTCCAGTATCACGGTCTTGGCTCCGGCTGCCGCGGCCTCCGCCGCCGCCGCCAGTCCGGCAAAACCGGAACCCACGATCACGACGTCGATCTCCTCGTCCCATTTCTTCGGCAACTGGCGAAGCGGAGCCGCCTCTGCCTTGCTGCCCCCAAAGTGAAGGCCAAAAGCGCCGGCCGCTGCAACGGCGCCGATGCCGAGAGAGGTCTTCAGGAGGTCACGCCTGTTCATCGCGAGTCCTTCCTTTTTCTCCTCTGTCATGCCGGAAGTCTTGTTCTTAGCATCCTTTTCCATGTGAGTCGCTCCTTTCAGCTGTATATGATTGAGATACATTCCACATAATTTGTCCGTTTAAGACTTACGCACATTGTGTGCCAGAGACTACATCCTTTAATATCGGAAAGATACGATCCATGGCGACAATTACCGTGAAATATGACAGTTATTGACTGATGCATCTGTCAGTTGCGACCCTTTCTGTTGAATATGATAGATTTATCTCTTTGCACCGTAATCTCAGAGTACCGGGCGCGGGACCTTAAGGCCGCCGCAGAACTGGTGCCGGCCATCACCGAGGAAGTGGCAAACATTATTAAATTGCATGTTTAGAAACTATTCAATTCGTGTGGTATGTTTTCATAACGTATTGTGGTGCATATAATGGTTTGTTTTTTCGTGACACGGGGTACGGCTCACGTTGCTCAGTCACGTTCTTCCGTTCCCGGCCTTGACATGGGAAACTTCCTTGTTCTATGATTTTTCTTTTCGGACAGACGGGGCGGGCGAGGCGACCCATCGTGCCTGACTCCCGGCGCACACGAGAGGGAATGCATGGAATTGCTGAACAAGATCTATTACGGAAATGCGGTACAGGACTGGCTCATCGCGGCGGGTATCCTGGTGGTCGTGTTCGCCATACTGAAGATCATCCAGCGCGTCGGGATCAACCGGTTGTCGAAGCTGAGCCTTCTGACCCACAACAGGATCGATGACCTTCTCGTCGGGGTTCTCGAAAATACGAAGTTCTTCTTTCTCCTTGTCGCCTCCGCCTATGTGGCGTCCCTCACGATCACGTTCAAACCTTCCGTCACGACCGTGTCCGAGAAGGTGATCGTCCTCGTCCTCATTCTGCAGGGAGGTTTCTGGGCAAGCGCCGCCGTGTCTTTCGGGCTCGCCAGGAACATCGAGAAGCGGATGGGCGAGGACGCGTCCAGCGCCACCACGATCACCTTCCTCGGGTTTGTCGCACGCATCATTCTGTGGATCATCGTCCTTCTTTCGATGCTGGCCAATCTGGGCGTCAACATCACCGGCCTTATCACCGGCCTCGGCATAGGAGGCATCGCGGTCGCCCTGGCGGTCCAGAACATACTCGGCGACCTTCTGGCCTCCCTGTCGATCGTACTGGACAAACCTTTTGTCATAGGCGATTTCATCGTCGTCGATTCCCTCGCCGGAACCATCGAGCATATCGGCCTGAAGACGACGCGGATCCGCAGCCTCAGCGGAGAGCAACTGGTCTTCTCCAACAACGACCTCCTGAAAAGCCGTGTCCGCAACTACGGCCGCATGTCCGAAAGGCGCATTGTCTTCAAGCTCGGCGTCATATACCAGACCTCCCTCGAAAAGCTGAAAGCCATCAAAGAGATCCTAACCGACATAGTCAACAATCAGGAGAACGCGCGCCTTGACCGCGTCCATTTCAAGGAATACGGCGATTCATCCCTGAACTTCGAGGTTGTCTACTACGTGACCAATCCGGATTACGGCTTGTACATGGACGTTCAGGAAAGGATCAACCAGGAGATATTCCGGCGCTTCGAGGAACAGGGCATCGAGTTCGCCTACCCCACGCAAACAATCTATATACAGCGCGAAGGGGAGTGAAGACGGTCACAGGTCGCAGGTCACACGTCGCAGGCGAGGAAAGACCTCACAGGTTCCAGGCAAAGACAGCACCCGTCTTTCGTCCGTGAAACTTGGAACTTGAAACCTGAAACTGTCTTCGCATAACGTCTTACCTCACTCGGGAAGGATCCGGGTGGGCATTTTCGGGAAACGCTTCTTCAGACCTTTGAAGTAGTCCGGGCTTCCGAGGCATTCATCGTTGTCTTCCTCCGAGCAGGCCAGCTCCGCTATCTTCCATTTCGCGCCGCTCTTGCGGAGCAGGGCTGAGACTTCCTCGTACTGGTTCGCGCCGTCGGCAGACTTCGGAGATGTCTCGATCCAGGCCCAGCCGTTGAGGACCTTCAAATACTTCACGACAAAGATCGCATCGATGCGGTGCAACCTCCGGATCTCCCCTCGCAGAGTATCGAGGATCGCCTTCCTCTCAACGGAACCCGCCGATGGCGTGACCGCCGTCTCCTGAGCCTGTGCGACGGGGCTGAAACATTGCAGGACACAGACCATCGAGATGATCCCGACGAGAACCAGCACACTCTTTCTTGCCATACCATTCCTCCTTCAACGGGCCCCGCTCCAATCGCTTGCGATGCAAGCCGTCGGTCTATCCGACCATTATTGCACCCCGCGAAAGCAATGGCAAGGGGCAAGAAAGGTGCTTTGAATCGCTTGAACCGCTACTTCAGCAACAGCTTGATCACGATGAAGCCGCCGATGAGCAGGACCGTGAACAGGATGGCGAGCTTGTTGAAATACCTGTCGATCCAACGTGTCATGGGCTCGCCGAATTTCCATATTATCCCCGCAACGAGGAAGAAGCGAAGGGAGCGGCCTACGGCTGACGCCAGGATGAACTCCAGGAAGTTCACTTTGCAGACTCCGCCGGCAATGGTGAAGACCTTGTATGGTATGGGCGTGAAACCGGCGGTGAACACTGCCAGAAAGGCGTTCTCGTCATACTTGCCCTTGACGAGGTTGAAGACATCCTGGGTAAAGCCGGGAATGTAATCGAAGAAGAACCGCGCGAAGGCACTGAAGCCCCCGTCAGACGTGTACCAGAGAACATACCCGATGCCGTAGCCGATGGTGCCTCCGATCACTGAACCCAGGGAACAGACGAAGGCATACTTGAATGCCCTCGCCGGCACGGAAACCGCCAGTGCAATGAGGAGCACGTCGGGAGGAATAGGGAAAAAGGAACTCTCCGCCAGGGCGAGAACAAAGAGAGCTGGTGTGCCATAGGGGGTATGCGCCCAGTGAAGCACCCAATCGTACAGCCGCCTGACGAGGTTTTGCTTCATTCCCGGTTTCTCCGTGCCGTCATCGCGCATCATCCTGGACTCACGAACCCCGTCCTCATTCCGTGCCTCTTCGCAGTGCTTCGATGCGCTCTTCGAGCGGAGGATGGGTCATGAAAAGACGCCGAAGGCCGTGGCCCACACCACCCGAGATGCCGAAGGCCTTCATCTGGTCCGGCAGGTGCGGCTGGTTTACAGACCTTTGCAGGCGCACCAGGGCGGCTATCATCTTCTCCCGGCCTGCAAGGCGAGCGCCGCCGCTGTCAGCCCGGAACTCCCTCTGGCGACTGAACCAGAAGACCACAACGCTGGCCAGGATACCGAAGACGAGCTGAGCAATGATCGTCGTAAGGTAAAAGGCCGGACCGTGGCCCCTCTCGGTCCTGAAAACAGCGCGGTCGATCATGTACCCCACAACGCGGGAAAGAACGATAACGAACGTGTTGACCACCCCCTGTATCAGGGCGAGGGTTATCATATCGCCGTTCGCCACGTGGCTCACTTCATGACCAAGAACCGCCTCGGCCTCGCTTCGGTCCATGGCGCGCAAAAGGCCGGTACTGACGGCCACGAGCGCCTTGTCACGCCGCATGCCCGTGGCGAAGGCGTTGACATCCGGCGCGTCGTAGACGGCCACCTCCGGCATGCCGATACCGGCAAGCTCCGCGTGTCTTCCAACGGTCCGTACCAACCACGCCTCTGTTTCGTTCCCCGGGGAGATAATGACCCGGGCGCCCGTCAGCCGCTTGGCCGTCCACTTGGACAACGCCAGAGATATGAAGGAACCGCCAAACCCGAAAACGGCCGCGAAAATGACAAGATTCCTCAGATCGAGAGCAACCCCCTGCTCGTCGAGCATCCTGTCCACACCGAGCAGGCTGAGCACGATGGAGAGCACAAGGATGATCGCAAGGTTGGTGATAATGAACAACGCTATCCTCTTGAACATGATGGCCTCCTTTCAGAATCATCGTCCAACGTAAATTCCGGCCGGGGCCGCATCCGATCTCGTCGTGCCCGCCGGCACTCGATCAGTGCGATTGCACCGGTACACCCGGGACGGCCGTGCGCCTGCCCCGGAACTGATAAGAATATCAGACCCGGCCGGTCAGGACAACAAAAACCGGAGGGGTTCCGCCCTCGCGGGAGACAGGCCCTTAAACCCCTGTCATCCCGGCATAGCCTGTGGTAGACTGTGGCTAACAATACGTGGCGTTTCGCAGATGCCGGCCGGGTTCCACCAAACCTTTCCGGGGTCGATCCTGACCACACGCCCGCGGCACATCGTCGTATACGCGCGCACGGAGCCGACCCATGAAAGAGACATATGCGGATGGAGTATCCCACGGGAGAAAGAATCACATGAAATTTACGTATTACGGTGATCTGCTGGGCATCTCCGGCTACTACAGACTCAACCCCAGCGTTGCCAAGGAAAAACTGAACCAGTTCTACGATATTACCTTTGAAAGCCTGTCGCAATACTGCCGGCAAAACAACATGGCCACCGTGGAAATGTTCAGCGACAGCCTGCTGTTCTATGGCGACGATGTACATGCCGCCATCGAACAGCTGCACTCCGTTTACGCGAGATTGCTCTACAAGGGTTTGCTCTTGCGGGGCGCCATCGTGGAGGGCCGGTTGGAATTTGAACCCCGCCTCACCTATGACAACTACGAAAAGAAACTGCCGCAGGACGACACCCTCGCGAGGGCCATGGGCCTGGAAAGCACAAAAAAAGGCGCAAGGTTCCTGATAGAGAACCAGCTTGCCGCCAAACTGCTTCATCAGTATCCGGAATGGCTCACGCAGGAAGGCTACGTGATGAGCTTCAACAATCCCCACTACACCGGCGTCCCGGAAAGCAACATGCTCCGCAGGATATCGCCAACACCGGAGCAGGACACTTACGAGTACCTTTATTTCTGGATCAGTCCGGGCCATAAGGCCTACCTCAATCTTGACCGCGAGTTCAGGGCCAGGGACCTCGAGGTACTGAGGTCAATGACGAGCGAATCCATCGGCGCCCACTATAGAGAAACGATAGAACTGCTGAAACGGTCGAAAACCCGCCAAAAGGTTACGAACGAACGGCTCGCGTCCTGCGCGGCGGACCAGAGAGCGTAGCCTGTAACCATCCTTCTTAACGATCCGGCATCAGGCACAGAGGGCCGAACACCTCAGCACTTCGAAGGCGTCCGCGGCCCGACCAGGTGGTCTTCAAATACCTTCCGGAAATGGAAGCCGTAGATGGAATACGCTATGGCCTGCGGCAAGAGCCGGGGACGTTTCAAGAGGGACCAGAAGAGAAGCTTCCAGTAGTATCGCCTCGCGCTGTCTCGTATACCCAGTATGAACACTGTTTTCAAAGGGGCGGCAAGATAGCCGAGCTTATGGCGGATGGACCTGACATCAAGATGTCTCTTTCTCCTCTCAAGGGGCTTGTACTCCCGCAGGAAAGCCTTCACCCGCTCGTAGTATGATCCGGGGGAGTATATGCCTTCGATGATCCTCCTGTATCCCTCGGCAAGTTTTTCGTAACCCATCCTGGGGATTATGTTTGTTGAGAAATCTGTGTTGTCACCGGAAATATTCCTCGTCAAGCGGCCTTCCCGGCTCAGACGCTCGTAAAGCCGGCTGCCCCGCGGCGCATTCAGTATTCCCACCATGGCCGTTATGATCCTGCTGTTCCTGATGAAATCGATCTGCCTGTCGAAGGTGTCAGGTGAATCATTGTCAAAACCCACGATGAACCCTCCCCGGACGTCGAGACCGAATCTCTGGATCTTCCTGACGCAGGAAACGAGATCACGGTTGGTGTTCTGGAACTTCTTGCACTCGCGGAGCGCGTCGTCCTGCGTTGTCTCGATCCCGACAAAAACGGACTCGAAACCCGCCCTGATCATGAGCCTGATAAGCTCGTCATCATCGGCAAGGTTGATCGATGCCTCCGTTGCAAATTCGAAGGGATGCTTTCTGCGCTTCATCCAGTCGACCATGGCGGGAAGGACGCGTTCCTTGAGTTCCCTCCTGTTCCCTATGAAGTTGTCATCCACAAAGAACACACCGCCCCTCCAGCCCAGTGAATAAAGAGCTTCCAGCTCGTTCAGCACCTGGTCGACGGACTTCGTCCTCGTCTTCCTGCCAAAAAGGGTTGTGATGTCGCAGAACTCGCAGCTGAACGGACACCCCCTGGAATACTGGATGTTCATTGATACATACCGCTTCATGTTCACAAGGTTCCACAGCGGAACAGGCGCTTTATCGAGGCTCGGGAAGGTGGTGGTCGTGTAAAGGTGGCCCGCCTTGCCGTCGGCCAGGTCTGCCAGAAAAGAGGGGAGCGTGGCCTCCGCCTCGTTGAGCACGAGGTGGTCCACATCCTCGAATTCTTCCCGCGCCGCTGTGAAGAGTGGCCCGCCCGCGACGATCCTGACCCCCGCGTCCCTGCATCTCGCGATAACCTCCCGCACGGACGCCTTCTGTACCGCCATCGCGCTGAGAAACACGTAATCCGCCCATTGGAGATCCCTGTCTTCCAGTCCTCCTACATTCATATCCACAAGTCTCTTCTGCCACGCCTCCGGAAGCATCGCGGCGATGGTGATAAGACCGAGCGGTGGATGAAGGGCCCTCTTGGATATGAATCGCAGGGCATGCTTGAAACTCCAAAAGGTGTCGGGATACTCCGGGTACACGAGAAGTATGTTCATTTTTCCTCTTTTACTCCTACCAGGTAACCAGCCATTGTGAGTGAGAAATGAAGCCCGGAAACGGGTCAGAGGAGCGGCAGGCGTGTACTATACATAGTACCATGAGAATACTGGAATAGACAGGAGTATCTTTGAGACAGTTCATATCTTGCATGAGCAAGGGTGTTTCGACGGCGCCGGGGATGTACCTCCGTTTCCCTGAAATGCTTTTGACATCGGGGAGAATAATGATATAGTTTTTATACCATAATGGAATTCGAGTTCGACAGGCGGAAGAGTCTCAGGAACAGGGAGAAGCATGGCATCGACTTTGTTGAAGCCCAATTGGTCTGGGAGGATCCCGATCGGATCGAGGTACCGGCAAGGACTGAGGATGAGGCGCGCTATCTTGTCGTGGGGATGATTGAGGATAAGCACTGGTCGGTGGTCATAACGTACAGGGGAGCAAAAACGCGAGTGATTTCAGCGCGCAGGGCGCGCAAAGAGGAGAAGCAGCTCTATGAAAGCCAAAGATTTTGACAGGAAGTTCGACACGGGGGAGAACATCTCGGAACACCTCGACCTCACAAAGGCAAAAAGACCCGGACGAGCCCACAAGAGGATAAATGTCGATCTGCCCGAATGGATGGTCACCTCTCTCGATCAGGAAGCAAAACGCCTCGGCGTGACGAGACAATCGATCATCAAGGTGTGGATAGCGGAGATGCTGAAAAAAGCGTCATAGCGGAAAGAAGGGCTTGAATAGCTTGAGCCGCTTGAACGTTAACCACAAAAACCCTTAAGGACCGTCTCGTGTTGATTCCGTAGCAGCGCCAAAGCAAAACTCCAACCGATGGTTGGAGAGATCAGCTGGTCTAAGAACCTTATTCTCAGAATGTCTCCGCTCTTCTGCTCCGTCAACCTTGTTGTCTGGTGATCAAGACGTCGACGATGACCGTAATTCTTCCAGAAGAGACTTCAATTCCGGTAGACGGTCCCGCACAACCTTCCACACGGTCTTGATATCCACACCCATGTAATCATGGATGAGAATATCACGCATGCCGGCCATTTTGCTCCATGGGATATCAGGATGCCTGTGGCAGAAGGACATGGGTATACGTTTTGTGGCTTCGCCGACAACCTCCGGGCTCCTGATCACCGCGTTCACGGTCTTTCGGTCTGCCGCAAACGTCTCGTAATCCATGCCGCTCGTGAATTCTATCGCGTCCGCTATGGCTGTTGTGATATCGCCAAGGTAGTCGGACAGGTCCCTCTTCCTTTATACATATTCGACCTCGGCCAGGATGCGCTTGCCGATGGTTGGCTTCAAGGCCGACTCCATCACAAGGTCAACCTTCGACTGCAGCCTGTCTTCGAGGTGCTCGCGAAGGTCAAGAAAATCGAAGAGATCGATGTCGCGGCTGAAGGCGACAAGTATATCGATATCGCTTCTTTT
>JAAYAK010000147.1 GCA_012719415.1 Syntrophorhabdus sp. | reverse complement strand
TGGAGCCGACGATGGGAATCGAACCCGCGACCTGCTCATTACGAGTGAGCTGCTCTGCCTCTGAGCTACGTCGGCGTTGATTTTCTTATAGCATAACCTGCCGTTTTCGCACAATACAAATTTGTCTCCTCCGTGGGTCAAGGCGCGCCCACGGCAGGGGCATCATGGGGCCGCCAGGAGGGACGCCATTCGTTCGAGGAGGATGCAGTTGTCTCTCTTCATTCTCACCGCTACCCTCATGTAGCTCTCGTCGAGGCCCGTGAAGTTCGAGCAATCGCGCACGAGGATGTTCTGCTTCTTCAAGCCTCTTACGATGCGAGGAGAGTGAGGGGACTGAAGCAGGTAGTAGTTCGTCCGGGAGGCTGTGTAGTCGATGCCGAGCGTCTCGAAGCCTCCTTCAAGGCGTTTCTTTTCTCTTGCAAGCAGTGCGTGGGTGCGCTCCTTTCGGGTGGTGAGATTGAGGGCCGCGACGCCCGCGGCCGCGGCAAGGGCGTTAACGC
This sequence comes from Syntrophorhabdus sp., assembly GCA_012719415.1. Classification (NCBI taxonomy): domain Bacteria; kingdom Pseudomonadati; phylum Thermodesulfobacteriota; class Syntrophorhabdia; order Syntrophorhabdales; family Syntrophorhabdaceae; genus Syntrophorhabdus; species Syntrophorhabdus sp. Next base: position 22,473 of record JAAYAK010000147.1, on the reverse strand, counting down.
TCCAGGGTTCCCGTATCGCGTTGAGGGCCCGAGTCGCTGTCGGCGGGAAGACGCCCCAACCCAGGCGAAGGCCGGGCAGGGCATAGAACTTCGTCATTGATCTCAGGACGATAAGGTATGGATTGTCCGAGGTGAGGCCGATGACTGACGCGGCGGTGGTGAACTCGATGAACGATTCATCTATGATGAGATAGATCTTTCGATCTGCCGCCAGGGCAGCCGCCTCCTTCATGGTGTCCTTCTCAACGGTCCTGCCCGTCGGATTGTTGGGGTTGCAGAGGAAGACGGCCTCGGCGCTCACCCTTGTTGCCTCATGGACAACGGCGATGGGATCGATGTCGAAATCGTCCCGTGCCCGCAAGGGGTAGAGGAAGACGGCCGAGCTTTGCGGTGCCGTGGCGCATGCCCGTTCATATTCATTGAAAGTGGGTTGGGTGATGAGCACTTTCGTGAGAGACAGGGCTCTGGGCAGAAGGTAGATGAGTTCCGTGCATCCGTTCCCGCAGAGGATGCCGGAGGGATCGAGGTCAAAGGTTGCGGAGAGCTTATCTCTCAATTCCATCGAGTCGGGGTCCGGGTAGTGTTCAATGTCATGAAAGTGGGCCGTGATGGCCCGCAAGACCTCCCGCGGGGTGCCGAGAGGGTTGATGGAAGCGCTGAAGTCGAGGACGTCCCCCCGGCCGACCCCGGCGGCCCGTGCCCATCCATGAACGTTACCTCCGTGGCGATTCACAGGACCACCCCGAGGGATATGGCGGCTATGGCGCACAAGAAGCCGATATAAGAGGCGACGCGAATAATACTGACCGTCCTGACGGAGGCCGTCAGGTAGTCCGCTCCGCCGGGAACGCCGATATAGGGTTTCTGCACCGTGATCCCCCCGTACGTCAGCAATCCTCCCAATCTTACACGCAGGGCACCCGCTATGGACGCCTCGGGGTAGCCGCTGTTGGGGCTCGAGTGCTTGCGCCCGTCGCGGCGGACAGTGGCGAGGGCGGCGCGCGCTCTGGCTGGCGAGTGCAGGACGAGCGCGGCGGCGATGGCGATGAGGAGGGCCGAGATCCTGGCGGGGAGGTAGTTTGCCGCGTCGTCGAGGCGTGCCGATGCCCATCCCAGGTGGATGTATCGCTCGTTCCTGTGTCCGACCATGGAATCGAGGGTATTGACCGCCTTGTATGCCAGGGCACACGGGATACCCCCGAGGGTGAGGTAGAAAAGGGGCGCGATGACGCCGTCCGAGAGGTTCTCCGAGAGGGTTTCGATCGTTGCCCTCAATATGCCGTCCCTGCCGAGTCTCCTGACATCACGGCCGACGATGAAGCTGAGGCGATGTCGTGCGAGCGCCATATCCTCGTTCTTCACCGCCGCGATCACCGATAGCCCGGCCTTCAGGAGTTCCTTGAGGGCAAGCGTCGATGCCGCGAGATATATGAGGAACAGAACACCGACAAGACGTACGGGCCCCGATGTATACTGTAATATCCCTGCCTGTACGACGAAGGACAGGGCGAAGGTGAGGCCCACAATGAGAACGACCAGGAGAATACCGGCGAAGCGCTCGAGATGTCTGCCTCTGCCTATCCTTGGGACAGTGGCTTCAAAGGTTTCGACAGCCCATCCCATGAGCCGAACGGGGTGCGGGAGGATCCGCGGGTCCCCAATGAGGCCGTCAAGGGCCATGGCCGACACGATGATGATGAGGAATGTCTGGTAGTCGGTCGTCAGAAGCATAGCGTTGCCGTTATCAATACCACCGTTTCGGCTGCCTCATGTATGGCGCCGAGGTTGTCACCGGTGAGGCCGGCGAAGCGGACGGAACACAGACGCTTCAGCACCAGACTTCCACAGAGGGCGGCCACGGAGGCGATAAAGAAGAAGAGGAGATAACGCCCGGCACCCTCCAATCCCTGATAGCCGCTCATGAGGCAGCCGATGCCGGCGAGGCAGATAAGGAGGATGCTTGCCAGGCAGGCGTGCCTCGCATGTAACCTGCCGAGGAAGATCTTGCCGAGTCCGTCGTTGCGGGCGCTTTTTGCGCCGGGCATCATCAGCGTCATGGACCAGGCGGCTATGGCGGGCGTGAGGAGGACGACGGGATTCAGGGCAGAGTATCCCTGTGCCCTGAAGATCTCGTCGAGGAGAACGAACTTGAGAAGAAGATTGACGACGACGGTGACAACGCCGATGGGACCTGCCGTGGGATCGCGCATGACGGCGAGTCTTCTTTCCCTGTCCTGTTCGGTGTCGCCCGAGGACTTGACGGAGAGGGCATCCACTGTGTCCGAGAGACCGTCCTGGTGGAAGGCCCCGTTGATGAGGAGATAGGCCGCTAAGACAAGGATGGAGGTGACCGCCGGGGAGAATGCCTTGAGGGAAAAGAAGGAGATGGCGGCGAGGACCGCTCCCTGAACAAAACCGACGAGGGGAAAGAAGACGGCCGACAGAGATATGTCCTTTTCGGACAGTCTTCCCCCGATGCGTATGGGGATGATGGTCAGGAACTGAAAGGCGACGGGTATCCTCTTCATGCGCTCACGCCAGCTCCTTCGACACCCCGGCCTCGTCGAACGTGGCCATCTCGCGGTATATTTTGAGGCCCGCCTCAATGAGAGTGATGGCAAGAGCGGCCCCCGTTCCCTCCCCCAGGCGAAGACCCATGTCGAGGATCGGCTTGAGTCCCATCCTTTCAAGCATCACCCTGTGTCCCTTTTCCACGGAATTGTGGGCCGCGAACATGTAGTCCGCCGCGGCGGGTTCCATACCCCAGGCGATGATCGCACCCGCCGTCGATATCAGGCCGTCGATGACAACGGGTATTCCGAGCGACGCCGCTCCCAGGATAAGCCCGGCTATCCCGCCGATCTCGGCGCCTCCCACCTTCGCGAGGACATCGAGGGGGTCGGCGGGGTCGGGACTGTTAAGGGCTATCGCATCCTCGATGACGCTGACCTTGCACGCCAGAGAGTCATCGGAGATCCCCGTGCCTTTTCCCGTGACGTGGGCCGGCGGCGTGCCGGTCATGACGGAGGCTATGGCGCTCGACGGGGTCGTGTTGCCGATACCCATGTCGCCGGTACCGAAGAGGCGGTATCCTCTATTAGCGTACTCGCGGGCGAGGGCGATGCCCGTGTCGATAGCCTGCGTGGCCTCATTCCTCGTCATGGCGGGGCCCTTTCTCATATTCTTCGTTCCCCGCACCACTTTCCTTTGGATGAGCCCGGGGTCATCGGTGAAATCGTGGTCCACGCCCATGTCGATGACGACGACATCGGCACCGGCATGGCGGGCGAGGACATTGATCCCCGCGCCCCCGGTAAGGATGTTGTGGACCATTTGCACCGTCACCTCCCTCGGGAAGAGGGAGACCCCTTCGTCCACAACCCCGTGGTCGCCGGCGAAGACAAGTATCGCTTTTTTCTCGAACACTGGCGGCATCGGATTCCCTGTTATGGTGACGATCCGCTGCGCGAACTCCTCAAGCCTCCCCAGGCTCCCCCGGGGTTTTGTCAGGCTGTCGAGGCGTTCGCTGGCAAGACCGAGGAGGGTATTGTCCACCGCCTTGATGTGTATTCCTTCCATCATCGTGTCTCCTTTATCTTCATGGGGATCCCCGCCGCGAGAAAGTAGACGTCGGTGACGACGGAGGCAACCCTGGCATTTAAGCGCCCGAGGTTGTCCCGGTATTCCCTCCCCATCGGTGATTCCGGTACCAGCCCGAGGCCCACCTCATTTGAAACGATGTAGATAAGCGGTGCGCAGCCGGGGTCGGAAAGGGCGTCGACGAGGTCCTCCTCGTATTGCTCGACGGAAAGCCCTCGCATCATGATGTTCGAGACCCACAGCGTCAGGCAGTCGATGAGGACGACCCCGTGGGACGGCCCTATCTTCCTGATGAGGGAAGGGACCTCCAAAGGTTCCTCGAATGTTTTCCATTCCGGTCCCCGTTCGCTCCTGTGGTTATTGATCCGTGTCTCCATCTCATCGTCGAGCGCCTCGGCGGTGGCGACAAAGGCCTTCTGCCCGGCAATGAGCGATGCTTCGCGAAGGGCGAAGGAGCTCTTCCCGCTCCGGGCCCCGCCAAGTATCAGGACCGTCCTCGGCATTTATCCCTTACCTCCTCTGATACGATCATGACGAATGGTTTCCGCGACAGGGGGTTTTCGCGGACGACGACCACCGTCCCGTAGACCTCTTCTATAGTTTCGTAATCGAGCACCTCCGCCGGAGTGCCTACCTTCCGTATCCTCCCCCCGTCCATGAGCACCAGGCGGTCACAGTACTCGGAGGCGAGGTTGAGATCGTGGAGTATGATCACAACCGTGAGACCCTCCTGCCTGTTGAGGCGTTTCACCAGGTCGAGGATGGCTGCCTGGTGGGTTATGTCGAGGTGTGACGTCGGTTCGTCGAGAAGAAGGACCTCGGGCTGCTGGGCAAGGCCGCGGGCGATGAAGGCAAGCTGGACCTCACCGGCGCTCATCTCCGACATGAGGACCGCCGCGAGGTGACGGACACCTGTCATCTCCATCACTCTTTCCGCTATGGCGGTGTCCTCTTCCTTTTCGAAGAACTGGAGCTTCCTGTAGTAGGGGATCCGTCCCAGGAGGACGAATTCCCTCACCGTCATCTCGATAAGGGGCATGCTCTGGGAAACGACGGCGACCTTTCTGGCCACATCAGCGATGTGAAGGTCCTTCATGTCGGTGCCGCCGAGAAGGACCGTTCCCGTCGCCGGCCTGATGAGGCGCGTCATCGCCCGGAGCATCGTTGTCTTGCCCGAGCCGTTGGGGCCTATGATGCCGAAGAACTCGCCCTTCCCAACGGAAAGGTCGATGTCGTGAAGGATGGTCTTTTCCCCGTATCCACATGTCAGCCCACGGATCTCGATCACAGGGAACCTCCCGGTCGGGCTGATCCCTGCCTTCTCGCCAGGACGTAGATGAAGACGCTTCCCCCCAGTATCCCCGTGATGACGCCGACGGGAAGCTCGATGGGGGAGATCACCGTGCGCGCGATGGTGTCGCAGAAGATGAGGAACCCCGATCCGACGAGGAAGGATACGACGAGGAGCCGCCTGTGGTCGTAGCCGGTCAGCATCCGCACGAAGTGGGGGACGATGAGGCCCACGAACCCTATGATACCCGTCAGCGAGACGCTGATGCCCGTGAGCAGCGATGCCATGAGGAAGAGCTGCTTCTTGGCCCTTTCCGTGTCGATGCCGAGGTGGACCGCCTCTTCCTCGCCGAGGGACAGGGCATTGAGGACGGGGGCGAAGAAAAAGGAGGCGAAGAGGCAGACGACCACGATGGCCGTGAGGATAAGGATGAGCGTCCAGCTCGGCTCCTCCAGGGACCCCATGATCCAGAAGACGATGCTGTGGAGCTCCTGTGTCTTCGATATGGCGAAGATGAGAAAGACGAGGGACGAGGAGATGAAGCTCATCATGACGCCCGTGAGCAGGATGCCCTGCATCCTTAAGACGGTGCGGCGCATATTCAGGAAATAAAGGGGAAGGATGACGAGACAGGACCCGAGGAACCCCGAGAGGGGCAGGGCCGTCATGGGCAGAACGTAGTGGAGGTTCAGGATGATGCACAGCGCCGCTCCAAGGGCGGCGCCCCCGGATATGCCGAGGGTGTAGGGTTCGACGAGGGGGTTCCGGAACATCCCCTGGAGGATGACGCCCGCGATGGACAGGGCGCCGCCGACGGCAAAACCGAGTATGATCCTTGGCAGCCTGATATCCATGAGGATCCCGAATTCCGGTGTTGCCTGCCCCTCGAGGATGGTGGTGAGGATCCTCAGCAAGGGTATGCCTGCCGGCCCGCTGGCTATGGCGGTGACGGCCGCCGCCGCAAGGAAAAGGCAGGCCGCGGGCAAGAGGACCTTCATGGACCGACGCTTCATCTGAACTCCTTCGCTTCACGGGGATGGAAGAGTCCGGCAATATCGCCGAGGGACCTGGCAAAGCTCACGGGCGTCGGGCTGCAGACGTCGTCGGAGTCTACGACGTATATCCGGTCATTCCTGACCGCCTTCACCGTCGGGAACCTCTTCCAGGCCAGGCGTTCGTTCCTGGCGGAGAGGCCCATGGTGACGATGAGGATCACGTCGGGGTCCCGAAGGACGGCCTCCTCGCGGCCCACGCTTCCCGAGGACACATCCCTGAATACGTTCGTGGCTCCGGCAAACTCTATGAAATCGTTCATGAACACGTCCTTCGTCGCGACAAAGAAAGGCTTGGAGCCTATCTGAACGAGGACCCCAGGCTTTGGCAGCCGGGCGGTTCTGTGCCTGATGGCCTCGACACGGGTACGCGCGATGCCGACGAGGCGGGCCGCCTCCTCGGAGCGGCCCGTGGCCGTGCCGATCCGGAGGAACACATCGCAGAGTTCAGAGAAAGTGTCGGCTATGGTGAAGGTGACGACGTTGAGGCCAAGTTCTTTCATCTTCTGTATGCTCTTGGGGTCAGTCAGGGTCATGGTCAGGACGAGGTCGGGACTCAGCTTCAGGATCTTTTCCAGGTTCGGCTGCATCACGGTGCCCACCTTTTCCTTTGTGCGGGCCTGACCCGGTTTATTGCAGTAGGTGGTCACACCGATGACGCTCTCCCCCAGTCCCAGAAGATAAAGGGATTCCGTGATGGCGGGGCTTAAGGAGACGATACGAAGGGGCTTCGCTCCCTTCGCCGCCGCGCCCCCCGGGGCCGGTAAGGTGAGGCACAGGATGATGACCGCGACCATGACCGGTAGGGCCCGGCGCATTCTTGTATTGGAAGATGCGGTCATTCGAGGCCCTTCAAGGGCAATGCCTTGATATCGAGGAAGAAATAGTCATCCGTCGAGCGAATGCCGCCCCTTTCGAAAGGGACGGGCCTTTGAAATATGGGGCCGTCGTAGACGAAGGTGTGGTATTCCCCTTTCTCGCCGCATATGTCCACGTCGCCGCCAAGGGCCCGGATATCATCGGCGAACGCATGGTCTATTTCCCTGCCGATCCACCTGTCGTCGAGGCAACGCCTGTCGACCGCCACTATGACGGCCTTGAAGCCTCTATTAACGAACTCAGAGAGGATGTCCTCCCTCTCTTCGAGCCACAGCGGGAGGGAAGCGCTCACATCGCATTCGGAGCAGACCCTTTCCACCCAGGCCCTGTGCTCCTCCATGTCGATGTCCCCAAAGACCCCCCGGAGTGTCCCTTCGGCGTGCAGCAGAGACAGTACTTTCTTGAATTCCTCTTCATAACCATTCCACGTGGTCCTGCGCTGCGTAAGGGGAATGCCGATGGACGAGGCCTGGAGGGACAGCAGGTCAGCCTCAAGGCCGTGCGTCCGCGAGTGCGTGCCGTCCTCTGTTATCATGTTGATGAGCCTGGTTATGGTGAACCCCGACCTTCTGGCCCTGAAGAGCGCCAGGGCGCTCTCTTTTCCACCGCTCCAGGAGCAAAACGCCTCCTTCCGATCGTCTATCACCAAACAGCCTCCTTGACCCATCCGCATACCCTGCAGTGACCACGGCCCTCTTTCATTCCCGCGCCACATCCCTCACAGGCTCTTTCGTCGGGCCCGGGCGGAGGGATATCACCCACGGTCTTCCTGAAGACCTCGTAATAATGAAGATGGGCCTTGTTGTAGAAGCGAATACCTGAGGAGCGCTTTTTGTCCGCGAACTCCTCGTCGGATATGACGGCGTCCAGCATGGCGTTGAGCCTCGTCATACCCGACCCTGTCTCAAGCGGTCTCTTTCCCTGCCAGAGAATACCGGGGGGCAGAAGACCTTCACAGGCGCGCCGCAAGACCCACTTGCCGTGAACGACGCCTTTCTCTTCCCTGATCTTCCATTTTCCCTGTATTTGCAGGGCGAAATCAAGGATTTCTTTATCGAGGAAGGGCTGTATCACCTCCACGCCCAGGTGTCTTCCAAGAATGGTCGAGTTGAAGGACATGGTCCCTGACAGGTGGCGGATGTAGCCGTCAAGGTCGCCGACCTCCGCCATATAGGAATAGCCGCCGAAGAGTTCGTCGGCGCCGTCGCCGGTCATGACGGAACTGACCCCCAGCGCCTTTGCCTCCTTAAGGGCGAACCAAACGGCAAGGTCGTTGGGGATCGCGGGGTCGAAGCTGCGCAAGGTGGCAATGACCTCGGGTATGGCGGCAAGGGCCTCGTCAATGGCTACGGCCCTGTGGGTGAGCCTGAGGCCGATGGCGGTTGCTGCCTCACGCGCGTAACGGAGATCGGGGCCCTCCGGGCCGAACGTGACGAGGATGCCCTTCCCGCACGGTGACAGGGCGGCCGCGATGGACGAGTCGAGGCCGCCCGAAAAGAGGACGCATTGGGGCCGGTAGGCCCCGACAACGCCGACAAGATTTGCTCTTGTTGCTGCCACTACATCATTTACAGTCATAGGACCACCTTCCTGGGCGGCAATCATTTATGTCACGCGCCCTTCGCAGCCGCATCAGTCCCTAAAATTCGTACGAAACACCAAGGAAGACCGACCTCCCGGCTCCCGGATATCCCGACACCTTGGAATTGCCGGCGCTGTCATAGAAAATGCCCGAACGGGCGTCGTAATCCTTATCGAGCAGGTTCTTTCCGTCAAGAGCGATCCTCCAGTTCCTGTATAGACGCTGTTCAAGCCTCATGTCCACCGTCCAGTAGGAGTTTATGCTGTACTTTGCCGTCTGCGTGGCCGGGTAGACGATCGTCTCCGTCCTGTAGGTGACCCTGTCCCCCATGTATCTCGCAGTCAGCGTCGCCGTGAGACCAAAATCCATCTTGTATAAGAACTCGCCCTTGAACTGGTTCCGGGGCACCATCGTTGCCCGCCTCGTCACAAGGCTGTACTGGAAATCGGCAGGTATGAAGGGGGGCCACCCGTAGTCCTGCTTCGTGTATTCCCTGCTCTTCTCTTCAGCGTCCGTGTAAGTATAGCTCAGGGAGAGGGTGGCGTTGTGAAAGGGGCCTATCCGTATGCCCGTCTCGATGCCGTCGGCCTTGAAGTCGCCGAGGTTGATGGGTTTGAAGACACCGTTCGAATCGGGTTCCCACTGTATCTTGTTATCCACATTCCAGTGGAAATAAGACACCGTAAAGAACAGTTTGTCGTTGAGCAATGACTGTTCGCAGGTGATATCGCTGTGCCAGCCGACCTCCGGTTTCAGATCGGGGTTCCCCGCCGTGTACGGGCCGGCGGGCCAGTAAAGGTCGTTGGGGGTGGGAGCCTTGAAATGCTTGCCATGACTTGCCTTGATGACGGTGGTGGGGGAAGGGTTCACGACGAGGCCGAAGAGGGGAAGGTCCTTCCGGCCGAAAGCGGAGTGGTCCTCCCGTCTTATTCCGGCTATGGCCTTAAAGTACTTTGAAGGCCTGTACTCGCCCTCGGTGAAAAGAGCCTTCGTGATGATGTGGGCGGTGTCCTTCGTTCTGGTTGTCCTCGCACCCACAGTATCGAGGTCGTAGGCCTCATTCCCCCAATCGAACTCCTTGTATTCACCTCCCAGGAGGAGTCTTGCCCCCTCCAGGGGATATATGCTCACATGACCCACGGTCCCTGCAACGACATTGGTGATCCAGTTGACCGAGCCGGTACCCCCCGTGGACGCGTAGCGTTCGTAGTTGTTGTTTGTTGTATTCGTGTAATAGCCTTTGATATTGTAGGCGAATTGCTTCGCTGGACTGCCGTTCACCTCCAGCACGACGTTTCCGTCCCTGTCCTTGCTGTAGTCGGTCATGCTCGCCGATTCGTCGTTGTAGAAGGCGGTGCCTGCGATGGAATACTCGCCCGTGCCTGCGGGGGGCTTGACGCCGGGGTTCCCGGACTTCCTGGTAAGGTAGTCTCCGTAGAGGCTCACTTTCAGAAGGTCACCCCTGTCGAGGACGAGCTTGGCGGATGTATCATACTGCCGCAGATAACCGTTGTCGCGGAAACCATCGGTTTCCGTCCTGCCTGCCGTCAGGTAATACCCGAAATAGTCATTCGCATACATTCCGTGCTGCGCGTAAAGGCGGTACGTGTTCTGAGAACCGTAGCCGGCGCGAACCTTCAAATCGACCATGCCTTTCTTGGGACTCTTGGTGAAGACATTGACGGTGCCACCCATGGCGCCCGAACCATACAGCAGGGAGCCGGAGCCCTTGACGACCTCGATCCGGTCAATGTTCTCGACAGGGATCTTTCCCACATCGGCGGTGCCGAGGGAAGGGGAATTGACGTTGAGCCCATTGATGAAGACCTGCGTGGCATCACCGCGCATCCCCCGGATATGGATATTCTCCGCGGCGCCGCCGTAATCGCCGTATGTTTGCCAATCGATACCCGGATCGTTGGCCAGCAATTCGCCAATGGACCTGGCCCCGGACAATTCTATGTCCTGAGCTTCCTTTAAAATGACGGAATTCGGTATGTCCTTGAGGGGCTCGGGTATCTTCGTCGCTGATACGACGATCTTTTCGAGCTGGTGAATGTCCTGTGCACCACTGCGGAAGGGACAGGTAAGAACAAGGAAAACAGCCAAGAGGGTGAACACCTGTTTCATGAGAGAACCTCCTTATGCCTCGTAAGGATAATTTCCCGAAGAGTTCAACCCAAGGTTTCCTGACTGAGGGAGGTGCTAGCCAGCGCGCCTTCCCGTTCCTTATTTCAGTGGAACAGTGGCCGGCATCAAGCCGTGCGCTGCTTCGATCCCATCACAGTTGCGGGACAGTGGAAGCTTCTCACTTCACTTCCCTTGAAAGCTGAACCGTAACGAGTATATGACTCTCTTTAACACGAAGCGCCGGCAAAAATCAAAGGTATCTTTTGGTTCCACCATTTGGGGCAATTGTGATAAGGTATAGGGGGTTTGGGTGTGGCATGGCCAAATGTGACGAAATCCGAAGGAAATTCAATGAATGCAGCGTGGGACGCCTCCTCGGCATAGAGGTCCTCGATGTGGGGGAGGGCATCGCCCGGGGCAGGATGACCATCAGGAAGGACCACCTCAACGTGTTCGGCGGTATTCACGGGGGGATCCTCTTCGCCTTCGCGGACCACGTGGGTGGGGCGTGCGGGAACAGCATGGACTATAAGGCGCTGCTCGTGGAATCGACAGCGCGCTTCAAGAAGAGCGCGAGGGAAGGGCAGACGATATACGCGGAGGCCCGGCTCGTCCACTCCCGGAAGAAGGTGGACAGGATAGACATCACCGTGACCAACGGTGACTTGGAGACGCTGGCCGTTCTGCAGATGACCTCATTCGTTGTGGAAGATGCGGCAAAGACTTCTTAAGATCTTCAACATCCTCCTTGAGACATTCGGGGAAAGATATTGGTGGCCCGGGGAAACGGCACTCGAGGTGATCGTCGGCGCCGTCCTCACCCAGAACACGTCCTGGAAGAATGTCGAGAAGGCAATACTCAGCCTTAAATCCGCGGGGCTCATGGACGTTGACAGGCTCTATGAGGTGGAGGATGCGGTCCTGGCCCGGTGCATACGATCATCGGGATATTACAATCTTAAAGCAAAGCGCTTGAAGAATGTAGTTAATGTGATACATGATGAATATGGAGCATCTATTGAACACTTAAGGAATAACGGGGCAGCTGATCTACGTGAGAAGCTGCTTGGGATCAAGGGGATAGGAGAAGAGACGGCCGACAGCATCCTCCTTTATGCGCTCGACAAACCCGTTTTTGTCATCGATGCCTACACAAAGCGTTTCCTTGCCAGCCACGAGCTCTACGACGGCCCTTACACATACGGGGACATGCAGGCGTTCTTCATGAACAATCTGCCGTTGGACACCTATCTGTTCAATGAGTATCACGCGCTCATCGTGGCGCTCTGTCAGAGCCATTGTCTGAAGGTGCCCCGGTGTGAAGAGTGTCCTCTGAAAAGACAATGATCAAATTACGAAGTACGATGATCAACAAGGAAGACGATGACCAGTTGGTCAGGCGAGTATCGTCACTTTGACCTCGCCGGTGGCCTTTTCGATGGTTCCCATTCTTATGGCCGTCTCGCCGGCGTTGTCAAGGGATGCGATGACCTTATCCGCGTCATCATCGTTGACGATGAGGACGAAACCCGTGCCCATGTTGAAGGTGGAACAGGCTTCGTTCATGTCGAGGTTGCCTGCCTCCATGAGGGCCCGGAAGACGGGTGGGACCGTCCCGGGGTCGAGGCGAAGGGTTGTCGCCATACCGTCGGGGATGATGCGTGATATGTTGCCGGGAAGACCACCTCCGGTGATGTGGGCCATGCCTTTTACGACATATCTGCTGATGACGTTCAACACGGGTTTGACATAGATCCTGGTAGGCTTCAAGAGCTCTTCGTAGAGCTTTCCCGGAATTCCAGGCACCTCTTCGTCAATGCGGTAGTTCTTAACGTCGAAGAAGAGCTTTCTAACCAGGGAGTAGCCGTTGCTGTGCAAGCCGTTGGAGCGAAGGCCGATGACGGCGTCTCCGACAGCTATTGTGGAGCCGTCGATGATGGCGTCTTTCTCCACAATGCCCACAGCAAAGCCTGCAAGGTCGTATTCGTCGTCTTTGTAGAAAGAGGGCATTTCAGCAGTCTCGCCACCGACGAGAGCGCAATCGGCTTCAAGGCACCCATCGCAGACGCCGCCGACAACGAAGGGATAAACGTTCTCGTCTATTCGTCCGCAGGCATAGTAATCAAGAAAAAAGAGGGGTTTGGCGCCGAGGGTGAGAATGTCGTTCACGCTCATGCCGACAAGGTCGATACCCACGGTGTCATGTTTGCCGGCCATGAAGGCGATCTTCAGCTTCGTTCCCACTCCGTCCGTCGAGCTGACGAGAACGGGGTTTCTGTATGAACCCGGAATCTCGGTGAGGGCGGCGAAACCGCCGATCATGTTGAGAACGCTCGCATTGTGGGTTGACCGGATACGCCCCTTCAGGCTGTCGATGAGACGGTCAGCCCTTGCGATGTCAACGCCCGAATCTTTGTAGGTGATAGTTTTCACGGTTCTAATGTAAGATCATTCCTGAACGATTGTCAATCGATAAGATCCTTCCGCGCAGTATTGCGTGCCGACCCGCCGCCGGGACAGCCGGTATCAGGCCATTCTCGCGATGAAATCCTCCACGGGGATGGCAGGAAGGGTTATGATCTGGATAGTGCCCCGGGACCCGAGCTCTATCGAGACCTTCGCTATCGCTTCATTGTTGGGGGCCTCGAGGATGTTCAGGAAGTCATACTGGCCGAGAATGGCGTACTGGGCGAGGACCTTTGCGCCCATGCTCTCGATCTCCCTGTTGACCTCTTCGATCCTCTCAGGATGTTTTTTGATAGTCTTGCGTCCCTCATCGGTTAACGTGCTGATCATGATATAGATTGGCATGTGAATACCCCCAAATGGTTTTCGATGATATATAGATTCCAATATCCCCAAGCTGTTTGTCAATATTAATTATGGTTTCAGGACAGAGTGTTAGAGGCGCTGTCATGTACGGATTTTCACATTATCCCACATAAAACATGGTATTGATTGGGGGATAGAAATGTGCTATCATCTACGACTTTTAATATCATAGAGTTTGTATGAGCCACATTGTTCAATGTTTCACATATAGACCCACATTCGAAGCAAATCATCAGTGGTCTTTATTCTCTAATAGAAGGGGGATCTATGGCTAAACCTATGGATCAATACAAATGGCATGAATTAACGGTAGGCTGTGTTATCGAAGATGTTGGAAATGCGATGGAGTACAAAACCGGTGATTGGCGTTCTTCCAAACCGGTCTGGAACTGGGAAAAATGTACGAAGTGCGGTCTCTGCTGGCTTTTCTGCCCCGATGCCGCCATCCGCCAGAGAGAGGATGGTTTTTACGAGGCGGACCTTGATTATTGCAAGGGATGCGGTATCTGTGCCAGAGAGTGCAAACCAGGCGCGATAACGATGGTCGAGGAGGAACGATGAGCACGAAGAAAGGTATCGAAGTGTCCATAGCGGCAGCGGACGCCGCCAAGCTCGCACGTGTCGAGGTGATCGCGGCCTATCCCATAACACCTCAAACCCACATAGTCGAGCATCTTTCCGAGATCGTAGCGAACGGTGAGCTCGACGCGGCTTATGTAAATGTCGAGTCGGAGCATTCGGCCATGTCGGCATGTGTTGGGGCGAGCGCTACGGGCGCCCGGACATTCACGTCGACAAGCGCACAGGGCATGGAACTCATGCATGAGATCCTTTTCATAGCCTCGGCCATGAGATTTCCGATCGTCATGGCCGCAGTCAACCGGGCACTGTCATCGCCCCTGTCCATCTGGGGAGATCACTCCGACATCATGGCGGCCAGGGACACGGGATGGATCATGCTCTTTTGCGAGAACGGACAGGAGGTTGTCGACTCGATCATTCTGGCCTTCAAGATCGCCGAGGACAGACGCGTGCTTTTGCCGGTCATGGTGAATCTGGACGGGTTCTCTTTGAGCCATGTTATAGAACCCATAGAGTTCCCCGCGCAGGAGGATGTGGACCGTTTCCTGCCTCCCTATGAACCTTTGTACACTCTCCACCCGGACAAACCCATCACGATGGGCGCCTATGGTATGCCCGAGCTTTACACCGAAGCGAAGTACGCGCAGGAAATGGCACTTCGCAATTCGAAGGCGGTGGTCAGTGAGGTCCTGGACCAATTCTCGAAGGAATTCGGCAGGAAATACAGTATAGTGGAGACATATAACATCGAGAAGGCGGATACCGTTTTCATGGCGCTGGGATCCATAAACGAGAACATCAAGACGGCGATAGACAGCCTGAAGGAGGAGGGGAAGGAGCTTGGCCTTGTTGCTCCCAGGCTTTTCAGACCTTTTCCCGCTGCCGAGCTTTACGATGTTCTGAAGGATAAGAAAAAGATCGTCGTGCTGGAGCGTGCGATGCCTGCCGGGGCAACGAACGGTCCACTCTTCAACGAGATAGCCAGTCTGGCCATTACCCATGGGCTCAATGCACAGCTGGAGAACTTTATACTTGGTCTCGGCGGCAGGGATGTGGAACCCGAAGAGCTGATGGAAACGTACGAACTGGTTGCGTCCTCAGCAAAGGTGTCCCATGCAGACAACAAGAATTACGGTGTGATAGGGGTGAGATCATGAGAATGAAGAGTCTTGAAAGATATACGGATAGTCCGGACTTTGAATACGCGACCTCGGGACACAGGGCCTGTCAGGGGTGCGCTGAGATCCTTGCTTTGAGACTGGGCCTCAAGGTCTTCGGCAAGGATACCATCGTGTCTATGGCGACGGGGTGCATGGAGATCATTTCGACCCCTCTTCCGACGACATCCTGGCGATTGCCCTGGATCCACGTTGCTTTCGAGAACACCGCGGCGGTGGCATCCGGGATCGAATCGGGCATAGGGATCCTGATGGATAAGGGGAAAATAGCCAGAAAAGATATCAGTATCGTGGCGATAGCGGGCGACGGGGGGACGAGTGATATCGGTCTCCAGGCGCTTTCCGGGGCAATGGAGAGAGGGCACAACTTCACCTATATCTGCGTCGACAACGAAGCATACATGAACACCGGGATCCAGCGTTCGTCATCTACCCCCTTTGGTGCCATGACGACCACGAGCCCGCCGGGGAAGAAGAGTATCGGGCAGGCAACCCAGAAGAAGAACATGCCGAAGATAGCGGTTGCCCACAATATCCCGTACGTGGCAACGGCATGTCCTTCTTATCCCTTCGATTTTCTGGCGAAGATCAAGAAAGCCAAGGCAGCGAAGGGGCCGGCGTACATTCATGTGCTGTCCGTCTGCCCCACGGGATGGAGAATACCATCCGACCAGGCAATTCATTACGGAAGGTTAGCCGTCCGGACGGGCATTTTCCCGCTGTACGAGGTTGAGAATGGAAGATACAGGATCACCTACAGCCCTGAACCGCTGAGGCCGGTCAGTGAATACATTAAGGGTCAGGGCAGGTTCCGCCATCTGACGGACGACCTCATCACCCGGATACAGGAGCAGGTCAACCGCGATTGGCAGGACCTGAAGAGTCATAGTGAGATGAAGTAACCTGATTGGGATCAGAACGGAAGGCGCCCCCGATTCAACCGGGGGCGCCTTTTTTTGGAGAGTTTTCCTTTTGGCCGGTATTTTTGTGACATATCTCACAGAAAAGGCATGTTTATTCTGATATCTTAAAAAAAATACTTGAAATATGAATGGGAAAGTATACAATATTATATCCAAATCCCTCTAACAGCGAGACAGATATCTCTTTAGTTAGACCGGATTTGGACGATAAACCTTTTGAGGGACATAAAAATGTTATTAGACCTTCAGAAAATTGGTGAGACTCTCCGGGAGAAAAGGGAAGAGAAGGGGTTGACGATCGTCAACATATCCGACTCGCTATGCCTGCGCAAATCCCTTGTGAAGGCGATTGAGAATGGTGATTGGAGTGTTCTTCCTCACGAGGTTTACGTGAGAGGTTACCTCAAGGAATACGCCCACCTCCTTGATTTGAAGGATGATTTTCTGGGTCTCGACGTGCCAGCTGAAGAAACGGTCATGCCCGAGGTACCCGCGACCAAGGAAGCGGTCAGCCAGCACAGGCGTGTTGGAAAACGGGCAATATTCTATCCCCTCATATTTGTTCTCATAATAGCGTTCTTTGTTCTGAACCAGTTATACAAAGAACGTTCCGCCTCCAAATCAACGCCGAGAGAGGTGGCTCAGCCGGCGTCCGTGAACGTCAGGACAGCTCCGGGAGAGCAGGCGGCACTACTACCGGAATTCGTCGAGGTCAAGAAACTGATGGTGACCTGTCACGAGCGGACCTGGGTCAGCGTTGTGATCGACGGGACGGAGAAGAAGGAGTTCATGCTCAACCCCGAGGATATCATCGTTTTGAACGCGAAGGACAATTTCGATCTTCTCATCGGCAACGCGGGAGGGGTGAAACTGAATTTGAACGGCAAAGAGATCGAATTGACGGGCCAGAGCGGTGAGGTCAAACGAATAAAGGTTTCATGATCTGACGGACGCGCCGGGCGCTACGATGTGAGTCGTTCCATCTCAGCGGAATCTATATCGAAATTCGCGTAAACCTTTTGGACATCATCTGAATCTTCAAGGGCATCCATGAGTTTGAGCATGGTTTCTGCGTTCTTGCCCTCAAGTTTGACGTAATTCTGGGGGATCATGCTGATCTCGGCCACGATGTAAGGGATCTTGTTCTCCTCGAAGACCTTCTTGAGGCTTTCAAAGCTGGACATGCCCGTGTAGACCTCGATCTCGTTCTCGTCATCCGTAATATCTTCGGCGCCCGCTTCAAGGGCAAGCTCCATGATCCTGTCGCCGTCTACGACCTTCTTGTCGAAGGACATGAAGCCTTTCTTGCTGAAAAGCCAGGAAACGCATCCCGCCTCACCCAGGTTACCGTTCAACCGCGAGAGGATGTGCCGCACCTCGGCAGTGGTACGTTTCTTGTTGTCTGTCAGGACCTCGATGAGAATGGCGACGCCGCCGGGGCCATACCCTTCGTAGTTGTATTCCTCGTAAGCCTCGGCTCCCTCGAGCGCGCCTGTGCCCTTCTTGATGGCGCGTTCGATGTTGTCCTTGGGCATGTTCTCGGATTTGGCGTTGTCAACGGCGACGCGCAAGCGTGAGTTTGACTCGGGATCGGCACCCCCTATGCGGGCCGCAGTCGTGATCTCCCTTATAAGCTTCGTGAAGATCTTGCCGCGCTTGGCATCGGCCGCACCTTTTTTGTGCTTGATGGAACTCCATTTGCTGTGTCCCGACATTTTGCCCCCAGGATATCGAATGGTGGGCGATATTGGATTCGAACCAACGACCTCTGGTATGTGAGACCAGCGCTCTAACCATCTGAGCTAATCGCCCGTGCGTTTCTTTTTATTACATTCTTGTGAAAAAGTCAACCCAAGACAGGCAGGATTTCTGTTCAAATCTTCGATGGGATCGTATAATATCTTGCATTATGCGGCATGTCTTCGGTCCGGTCCCTTCGAGAAGGCTGGGGTACTCCCTCGGCGTCGATATCATCCCACCCAAGTATTGCACCTATGACTGCATTTACTGCCAGATCGGCAAGACCACGGACAAGGGCATAGGACGAAAAAGCTTTTGTGATCCCCGGTTGGTAGCAGACGAGGTAGCGCGCAAGGTTGCCTCCACCCGCGTGGATGTGATCACCTTTTCCGGTTCCGGCGAGCCGACGCTCAACTCCGATCTGGGCACGATGATCAGAGAGGTCAAAAAGAAGGTTGCCACGCCCGTAGCGGTCATCACCAACGGATCTCTGCTGTACGACAGGGGTGTCAGATCGGACCTTGCGGAAGCGGATCTGGTCCTGCCATCGCTCGACGCCGCCACTGAAGAGGTTTTCCGGAGAGTGAACAGGCCCCATCCGCTCCTTGATATGGGTAAGATCATCGATGGCCTCAAAGAGTTCAACTCGAGCTACGCAAAGCCCATCTGGCTGGAGATAATGCTCATAAAAAACGTCAACGATGATCCAGATGAGTTGAAAAAGATGGTGCAAATCGTTTCTGGACTGAGTGTTGACAGAATCCAGCTCAACACCGTCACACGACCGCCGAGTGAAGAGACAGCGGGCAGGCTTGAAGAGGAAGAGCTTAAGGAGATATCCAAGCTTTTCGGTTCCCGCTGCGAGGTGATATGCTCTTTTGAGAAGACCGCGGAGATGCCCGCCCAGGCGGATTGGACGGAGATCATCCTTGAGACTTTGAAGAGGCGGCCGCTGACGCTCGAGGACATGGTGAGGATCACGAGCCTTTCCCGTTTTCAGGTAAGAACGAAGCTGAAAGCGATGGAGAACGAGGGGCTCGTTAGGAGCTACGTCCTGGGCGACGATCTTTTCTACGTTCTCGCATAGCTGCTTTATCGTGTTCCCCGTCCCTGTTTCCCGCCTTTAAAATCATGTTGACAAAGGAGTGAACCAGCATTTACTATTACAGCTTAGAGAGCGGCAGACACGCAGTTTTTCCCTTGTCTTTACCCGGATATTCTTGAATATATCGCGCGAAGGAGGTTGTTATGAAGATCAGACGTGCTGTGGTCAGCGTTTCGAGCAAGGCGGGTTTGTCCGACCTGGCGCTGTTCCTGAACAAGCACGATGTCGAGATACTGTCGACGGGAGGCACGAAGAAGTACCTGGAAGGGATCGGACTCAAGCCCCTTGAGGTCAGCGCTTACACGGGGTTCCCGGAGATCATGGATGGCCGGGTGAAGACGCTGCATCCCAAGGTTCATGGCGGAATCCTCAACATCCGCGACAACGAGGAGCATCAGCAGGCGATGAGAACCCATGGGATCAGTCATATCGACATGATCGTTGTCAACCTCTATCCTTTCATCGAGGTGGTGAGCAAGGGGTGTACCTTCGAGGACGCCATCGAGAACATAGACATCGGGGGTCCTTCGATGATCCGTGCCGCCGCCAAGAACTTCAAGTATGTCACCGTCGTCGTTGATCCCGAGGACTATTCGAAGGTTATGGACAACATGGCTCAGAATGACGGCGCCACGACGGAGGAACTGAGGTTCTATCTGGCGAAGAAGGTCTTCGCGCTGACAAGCGCATATGATAGGGCCATTATCGATTATTTGTCGAAAATCTAACGGAATCCGGGGGTTGGGTGTGAACGTTCTTGTGATAGGATCAGGCGGGAGAGAGCATGCCCTGTGCTGGAAGCTCTCCACGTCGACGGGCGTCGACAAGCTGTACTGCATTCCCGGCAACGGCGGCATCTCGGACATAGCCGAATGCCACGATATCAATGTGGGCGATACGGCCGGGCTTCTCGAATTCTCGAAGAGGATGAGGATCGATCTTGTTGTCGTGGGTCCCGAGAACCCCCTTGCAGGGGGTATCGTTGACGCCTTCGAGGCGAAGGGCATCCCCATATTCGGTCCCGTTGCGCGGGGCGCCGCCATCGAGGCGAGCAAGATCTTCTCGAAGGAGCTCATGAGGGCGAGTTCGGTACCCACCGCGCCCTTTGAGGTCTTTGACGACCACGAGAACGCCCTCGGGTATATACGGGCGCAAAAGCCCCCCTTCGTCATAAAGGCGGACGGCCTCTGTGCGGGGAAGGGTGCTTACGTCATCAAGGATACGGCGGAGGCGGAATCGGTCCTCAGGGAACTCATGGTCAACGGTATCTACGGAGAGGCCGGCAGAAAGGTGGTCATCGAGGAATTCCTGCCCGGTGTTGAGGCGTCCTATCTCGCCTTTTCAGACGGAAACACGATCCTTCCCATGCCTGCCTCGCAGGACCACAAGCCTCTTCTCGACAACGACCTCGGGCCGAATACAGGTGGTATGGGCGCGTATACGCCGATACCCTTCCTCAACGACGGTTTGGAGCGTGAGATACGCGAGGGGATCATGCTCAAGACGATCGGGGCCATGCGCGAGAAGGGTATCTCCTACAAGGGGGTCCTCTACGGGGGATTGATGCTCTCGGGTGGAAGGCCCTATGTCATTGAATTCAATGCTCGTTTTGGTGATCCGGAGACGCAGCCGATAATCTTCAAGATGGAGAGCGACCTGCTGCCCGTCCTCGTCGCCTGTGTGGAGGGCAGACTGAGGGATGTAGGAGAGATACGGTGGAAAGAGGGGGTGAGTGTGTGCGTCGTCCTCGCCTCGAAGGGATACCCGGAGAGGCCGGAGAAAGGCAAGGTGATCAGGGGCCTCGACAGGCTGGCAGGGAAGGAGGATGTCGTGGTATTCCACGCCGGCACGAAGAAGTCAGGTTCGGAATATCTTACCTCTGGTGGCCGGGTACTCGGTGTGACGGCGCTGGGGTCGACCTATGAAGACGCTATTGGTAAGGCCTACGAGGCTGTGAACCTCATTGATTTTGAGGGTATGTACTACCGCAGGGATATCGGGAAGAAGGCCCTGACGGTGGGACAGACGTTATAAATACAAAGAAGGCAGGAGGTTTCAATGTCGAAGGAATTCAATATCGGTGTGATACCGGGCGACGGGACGGGTCCTGAGGTCATAGCCGAGGGGGTCAAGGTTCTCACGGCCGCATCGAAGAAGTTCGGTTTTTCCCTGAAACTGACATATTACGACATAGGCGGGGAGCGGTACAAGAGGACGGGGGAGACCTTGCCCGACAGTGTATTGAGCGAATTGAAGCAGTTCGACGCGCTCTACCTGGGGGCCATCGGCCATCCCGATGTAAAGCCGGGCATCCTGGAAAAGGAAATCCTCCTGAGGACCCGCTTCGAACTGGACCAGTACATCAACCTGAGACCGGTGAAACTGTATGAGGGTGTTGAAACGCCTTTGAAGGACAAGGGACCGAAGGAAATAGATTTCGTTGTTGTCAGGGAAAACACGGAGGGGCTTTACACCGGTTCCGGCGGTGTTCTGAAGAAAGGGACGAAGGATGAGGTGGCCGTTCAGGAATCGATCAATACGCGCAAGGGCGTGGAGCGGTGCCTGAGGTTTGCCTTCGAATACGCGAAGAAAAGGAACCGGGAGAAGAAGCTGACCCTCTGCGGGAAGACGAATGTGCTCACTTTCGCTTTCAATCTCTGGGAGCGCGCCTTCTACGAGGTCGGGAAAGAGTACCCCGATGTGACGACGGACTACGCCCACGTGGATGCGACATGCATGTGGATGGTCAAGAACCCGGAGTGGTTTGACGTGATCGTGACGGACAACATGTTCGGTGACATAATCACGGACCTGGGGGCGATGATCCAGGGGGGCATGGGTGTCGCCTGCGGCGGCAACATCAACCCCGAGGGTGTGTCCATGTACGAGCCCATAGGGGGATCGGCGCCGAAGTACACGGGAAAGAACGTGATCAACCCGATGGCCGCGATCCTGGCCGGGGGAATGATGCTGGAGTTCCTGTCCCTCGGCGAGGCGTCCTTCGCCATCGAAAGCTCGGTCCAGAAAGCGATCAGAGAGGATCTCAAGTCGATGGAAGCAGGTAAAATGGGAATGGGGACGAAAGAAGTGGGCGACCTCATCGCACGGTACGTTGCGGAGTAGGCCGCTCTATCTATATCAGGTATCGGAAGAAGGCACCCTGAGCTTCTTGCTCAGGGTGTTCCTGTTCATGCCGAGGAGCCTGGCGGCCTTCGATATGTTGTTATCGGTGATCTTCAAGGCAGCCTGGATGAAGATGGTCTCGATGTGGGAGAGGATCTTCGAGTACACTTGGTCGCCGTCATCTACCTTTGATAACAATATCTTTTCGGCAATATTATCAAGTTTTAAATCAAGCAATGAATATAAGTCGTTGTAATCTTTCGTCATGAGCTGTTCTCTAGATTTTGGTCTGGAGTTGATCCTATATTAGAAGAAATATGGCGACGACTGTCAACAAGAATAATGGAGAAAGTTCGTTCTGTTGGCATAGGCGCTGAAAGGCGTTCTATTTCGACTGGTTAGCGTGGTGACCCTGGAGGCTGACGTTTCCTATAATACTGATAATGGATATTATGT
>JAAYAK010000146.1 GCA_012719415.1 Syntrophorhabdus sp. | reverse complement strand
GGGAACTCCACCGCAGAAGGTTCGCCATAGTCCCCCTTATAGAGATAGACCCCGGCCTCATCCACCCCGCCCTCAAGAAACCCTTGAGCGGCTTCCTCACAGACATCCCCCCCGGCCAGCAGGTGACGCGCCTCGAGGGGATAAACTACGGGGAAGAGTGAAAGGACGGTTTCAGGTCCCAAGTTTCACGTCCCAGGCTAAAAACAAAGACAGTAGTGCGAAGGTTCCGATCCTGTTGGACAGTCTGAAGGTCTCCCCGACACCTCTTTCTCCGTTATCCGGGCAAAGGCCGGAACCCAAGAAAAGTCCTCCTGCAACAGAAAGCACACAAAAGATAATACCCTTAGAGCACGATATGTAGAGGTACCGTGGAGCTTTTCCCTGTCAGGTGGTAGCTCACTGCCAGTCCTTCCTGGTTCCGGCCTTCGCCCGAATGACAGTTACTGAGGGCGGGGTGATGGGAAACAGGAGTGTCTCAATGATGGCCCTTGCAATGTCCGGGAAGATGGGAAGCTCTACAGCTTCCTGTTGCAGGGAACCTTTGCGCCTTTGTCTTTGACTTGGGACCTGAAACCTGAAACATGGAACCGTTTTCTATCCCTGGAACCTGCGACCTGAAACCTGCGACCTGAGACGGTTTTTCTAGGGCTTGATTATGACCTTGATCGATTCGCGGCCGTCGGAGACGAGTCGGAAGCCCTCGACTATGTCGTCGAGGGGAAGGCGGTGGGTTATGAGGTCGTGAACGGTCACCGTGCCCGATCCAATGAGATCCATTGCCTCCATGATGTCGGGGGGACCGCAGTAGTAGGACGTCAGGATGGTGATCTCCTTCATCCAGAAGTCGTTGACGGGTACCACGACCTGTTCCTCGGGGCCGGGCACAGCGAAGAGGACGACCGTTCCGCCCTTGTCGACGCATCGCCAGGCGGCCTCCACGGCCTGACGCGCCGAAGAGCACAGGACCACGATATCCGCCTTCCTGCCGTTCCCGGCGATCAGTCTCTCCGCGATGTCTTCCGAACCATCGACAACCATGACCGCGCCGGCCTTTGCGGCAAAGTCGAGCTTCATCGGGTTGACGTCGACGGCGATCACCCTGCAATCCCTCGCCGCCGCCAGCTTCACGTGGAGCAGACCCGACATTCCGCAGCCCATGACAAGGACCGTATCCCCTTTCCTCACCCCCGCAAGACGCTGGGCGCGGGCGGCGCATGCGAGGGGCTCTATGAAGGTGCTCTGTTCGTAGCTGATGTTGTCCGGGAGCGGGTACGTCCCCTTCTCTACGAATACTTCCGGCACGAGGACGTATTCGGCAAAGGCGCCGGGCAACCGCTCCTTGATCTCCGCGCATTGGGGAAAGTGCCCTTTCACGCAGTAGACGCATGACCCGCAGGGTATCTTGGGAGGAATGAAGACCCGGTCTGACGGCTTGAACCTCTGCACGGCTGACCCCACCGCCACAACCTCGGCGCCTATCTCGTGACCCTGGACAAGCGGCGCCCGTGGAAGGCGATACCATTCCACGATGTCGCTCCCGCAGATACCGCAGGCGTGGATCTTCACCACCATCTCCCGCGGGCCGGCCACAGGCGTCGGAACCTCCACTATGCGTATGTCCCTGTTGTTGTACCAGTAAGAGACTTTAATATCTATCCCTCGTCGATCGGTCTTCCGTCAACCCTTTCCCTTGAGACTCCTGTACAGGTCGAACGCGTCGGCCGGGGTCATGTTCTGGTGCACCACGGCGCTCACCGCCTGTATCATGGCAACGGGCGCGTCGGACTGGAAGATGTTGCGCCCCATATCCACCCCGGACGCTCCCTGCTGCACCGCGTTGTAGGCCATGGTCAGGGCGTCGAGCTCGGATATCTTCTTGCCGCCCGCCATGACGATGGGCACCGGGCAGGAGGCTGTGACGGTGTCGAAGTCCTTCTCCACGTAGTAGGTCTTGATATAATGTGCGCCAAGCTCAGCGCAGATGCGGCACGCAAGCTGGAAGTACTTCGCATCGCGGGCCATGTCCTTCCCAACCGCGGTCACGGCAAGGGTGGGAATGCCGTAGCGGTTCCCGATGTCGACCATCTTCGTCATGTTGATGATGGATTCCTTCTCGTACTCTCCCCCGATAAAGACCTGCACGGCCATGGCGCACACGTTGAGCCGTATGGACTCCTCGATGTCGACGGCAATGTCCTCGTTGGAAAGCTCCTTCAGGATGCTCGCCCCTCCGGAGACCCTCAGGACTATTGCCTTCGACGTCGACGGCGGAACGACGCTGCGCAGGATACCCCGCGTCAGCATCAGCGTGTCCGCGTAGGGAACGAGAGGAAGGATATTGATGTCCACCCTTTCGAGACCCGTCGTGGGCCCCTGGAAATACCCGTGATCGATGGCAAGCATGACCGTCCGCCCCGACTGAGGGTTGAATATCCGCGCCAACCTGTTCTTGAT
>JAAYAK010000145.1 GCA_012719415.1 Syntrophorhabdus sp. | reverse complement strand
GCCGCCACGCGCGGAAGGGTGCGGGAAGAGGCGGAGTGCGACATCAGGCCCGCCTTCCAGCACGACCGTGACAGGATAACCCACAGCAAGTCCTTCCGGCGGCTCAAGTACAAGACACAGGTCTTCCTTTCGCCCACGGGAGACCACTACCGGACGCGGCTGACGCATACCCTCGAGGTGTCGCAGATCGCGCGGACCATCGGCCGCGCGCTCGGCCTCAACGAGGACCTCGTCGAGGCCATAGCCCTTGCCCATGACCTCGGCCATACACCGTTCGGGCACTCCGGGGAGGACGTTCTCAATTCGCTTTACCCCGGGGGCTTCAGACACTACGAGCAGAGCCTCAGGGTCGTGGACATCCTCGAGAAGGACGGCGAGGGTCTCAACCTGACGATGGAGGTCAGGGACGGGATCGTAAAACACTCCAAGGGCAAAGGGGACATAATCATCCGGGACGATGATGAAAGGCCCCTCACGAAAGAGGCGGAGGTGGTCCGCATCGCCGATATCATCGGCTACCTGAACCACGACATCGATGACGCCATACGTGGCAACGTCATCGGTGAAGAGGACATCCCGCGGCATCTCCGGGACCATCTCGGACACAACGTGTCGGACCGCATCGACACGATGGTGCGCGGCGTCATCTGGAACACGCTGGAGAGCGGCAGGATGGAACTGGAATGCGGGAAGGAACTGGAGGCATGGATGCTGGAGATGCGCGACTTCCTCTATGCCCGGGTCTACGAGAGCCCCGTCGTTCACGCGGACTTCATCAAGTGCTCGAAGATCATCGAGGACCTGTACGGGTACTTCCTCAAGCACCCCGACGCGTTCCTCAAGGAAACAGGCCGCGACGACTTCCACGACGACCCCGCCGCCTGTGTCCGCGACTTCATCGCCGGCATGACGGACCGTTATGCCTTCAGCCTTTTTGAGAGGATCTTCCTGCCCATGCCATGGAACATTCCGGTGTAGGAAAGGAAGACCCGGGAATTTGAACGAACAACGACCATCAAGCGCGTTTTGATAGGTACTCAGGGAAAGGGAGCTGACAATGATGGATAAGGTTTACGACCCCCACAGCATCGAGAAAAAATGGTACGCCGATTGGCTGGAGAAGGGATATTTCACGGCCAGGAACGATTCCGGGAAAGAGTATTTTTCCATGGTCATCCCCCCTCCCAACGTGACGGGGTCTCTTCACATGGGCCACGCCCTCAACAACACACTGCAGGACATCGTAACCCGGTATTTCCGCATGTGCGGCGTCAATTCCCTGTGGCTTCCCGGGACCGACCACGCCGGTATAGCCACACAGAACGTTGTTGAGCGCGAACTGGCGAAGGAAAGCACCAACCGCGAGGCCCTGGGCAGGGAAAAATTCGTGGAACGGGTCTGGCAGTGGAAGAAGCAATCAGGCGGGACCATCATCGAACAGCTCAAGAGGCTTGGCGCGTCCTGCGACTGGTCGCGCGAGCGCTTCACCATGGACGAAGGGCTCACGCGCGCAGTCCGCGAGGTCTTCGTCAGGCTCTACAACGAAGGTCTGATCTACCGGGACAATTACATCATAAACTGGTGCCCGCGCTGCAAGACGGCCCTTTCCGACCTCGAAGCCGAGCACGAGGAAACGCAGGGACACCTTTACTACATCCACTACCCGCTCGCAGAGGGCGAAGGTTATCTCACCGTCGCCACAACGAGACCCGAGACGATGCTCGGAGATACCGCCGTCGCCGTCAACCCCGAGGATCCCCGATACGGGAAGTACGTCGGGCAGTATGTCATTCTCCCCATAGTGAACAAGAAGATCCCCGTCATCGGCGACAGTTACGTCGACGTCGAGTTCGGCACGGGCGCGCTCAAGGTCACACCCGCCCACGACCTCAACGACTTCGAGATCATGAAAAGGCATGGCCTCGAGCTTATAAAGGTCATTGACGAGAACGGCGACATGAACGAGAACGCACTCCACTACCAGGGTATGGAACGCTTTGAATGCCGCAGGAGGATCGTCGAGGAGCTCGACGAAAAGGGTTACCTCGAAAAGACGGAACCCTACCTTATGGGCGTCGGCAAATGCTACCGCTGCAAGACCGTCGTCGAACCCGCCCTCTCCCTCCAGTGGTTCCTCAGGATGAAGCCGCTGGCCGAGCCCGCCATCGCCGCCGTGCGGGAGCACCGCGTGCGCATCATTCCGGAGATGTGGGAGAAGGTCTACTTCGAATGGATGGAGAACATCAGGGACTGGTGCGTGTCACGCCAGATCTGGTGGGGCCACCGGATACCGGTGTGGTACTGCGAAACCTGCGGCGAGATGATCGTCTCCGTCGACGATCCCCCGGCATGCCCGAAATGCGGCGGCGCCTTAAAGCAGGAATCGGATGTCCTCGACACCTGGTTCTCGTCGGGATTGTGGCCTTTCAGCACCCTCGGCTGGCCGGACGAGACGGAGGACCTCAGGACGTTCTATCCCACGTCTCTGCTCATAACCGGCTTCGACATCCTTTTCTTCTGGGTCGCCCGGATGATCATGATGGGCCTCAAGTTCATGGGTGACGTGCCTTTCCGCGATGTTTACATCCACGCTCTCGTCCGCGATGCCGAGGGCAAAAAGATGAGCAAGTCCAAGGGCAACGTCATCGATCCCCTCATCATCATCGACGAATTCGGGACGGACGCCTTCCGTTTCACCCTGACCATGCTGGCCGCCCAGGGCCGGGACGTCCTTTTGTCGGAAGAGCGCATAGAGGGCTGCAGGAACTTCGTCAACAAGATATGGAACGCATCCAGGCTGTCGCTCACCTTCATGGGCGAGCAGAAGCCGGCTCATACCGGGAACAGTTCCTCCTTCCTTCCCGATCGCTGGATCCGTTCCCGCACCCAGAGGGTGATCCGCGACGTCCATGAAAGCGTCCTCGGGTATCGCTTCAATGAAGCCGCAAATGTGCTGTACAGCTTCATCTGGCACGAATACTGCGACTGGTACCTGGAGCTCATCAAGCCGAACCTCTACGGGAAGGTGGACCGTTTCGACACAGACGCCACGCGGGCCGTCCTCCACAACACCCTTGAAGACATCCTGAAGCTCCTCCATCCCATCATGCCCTTTGTCACGGAGGAGATCTACCAGCGCCTTCCGGGCAGGGAGTCCCCGAGCGTCATGATAGCGCCCTTCCCTGCCGTCGATGAGTCGCAGATAGACAGCGAGAGCGAAAAGATGATGGAGACCATCATGGGCATCGTCGACGTCATCCGCAACATTCGCGGCGAAACGGGGATCGCGCCCAATGTCCGCATAGAGACCGTGATCAGGGCGGGAGCCGACGAACCGTTCCTGAAAGAGTACGAGTACTACATCAAGGAACTGGGCAAGGTGGAGACTCTCACCTTCACGGACGGCAAAGCGCCGGACCATTCGGCGGTGGGCGTCTTCAAGGATATCGAGGTCTTCGTGCCGCTCAAGGACCTCATCGATGTCGCGAAAGAGCTGGGGAGGATCGAAAAAGAGCTTGCAAGGATTGCCGAAGATAGTGAAAAATTGATGAAGAAGCTGGGCAACGAGGCGTTCCGCCAGAAGGCGCCCGCGGAGGTCATAGCCCGCAACGAGGCGCAGTACAGCGAGCTTTCCGCCAGGAAGGAAAAGCTCATGCAAAGCAGGAGGGTCCTGGAAAACCTTTCGAGGTAGTTGATGCCCCTGAATTTCTCGCTCATCGAGTCCTTCATAGCGGATCACCGGGAGGACATGAAGAACAAGGCCCTGCTCCGCCATGACCGGTACCGTATCCTCTCGGAGCTGGGGACGGCGCTGCAGACCGTCCTCAAGGACTATGAGATCTTCGAGACCGAGCTCAACGCCCTCGTCATAGAGATAATCGACAACGCCTCGTCCTACGAAACCCTCCGGGAATGCCATGAACGGGCCGTTGCCGGTGTGGAGAACTTCTTCCTGGAAGAGGACACCATCGTGGATGTCCACGACCTGTTCCGCATCATCCGGGACAGGATCGCCATCAGGGTCCTGGAGCTCGTCGAAAGGGAGATGCTTGACGAAGACCTCGGAAAACCTCCGACGGATTACGTCTGGGCGGGGTTGGGAAGCGAGGGCCGCGACGAACAGACGATGGTCACCGATCAGGACAACCTCCTCGTTTATGCCGAACGTAGTGACGATTTCGCCTCCGGAGAACTGAGAAAGCGCTGTGTGAAAATGATGACGCACGGCGCCTCGCCCGCCCCGCCGGGCGACCTCGACCCCAAGACGCTTCTTGACGGATACTTCAGGATATTCGCTGAGAAGGCCTCCGAGCGGCTCCACCAGGTCGGGTTCGAGAAGTGCAAGGGGGGCGTCATGCCCGTCAACGATCGCTGGAGGGGCTCCATAACGGACTGGAAGAAAAGGATCGACGAGCGCATCACCTTCAGCAGGGGGATCTTCGAGCCGCTGGACGTCATCATCCTTACCGACGCACGCCGGGTGAACGGCAACGACGCGATCCTCAGGGAGCTTCTGGACTACTTCTTCGCCCAGCTCACCAACAATAAGCACTTCATGAAGGAGTTTATCCAGTCCGCCGTCCTGATGCCAAGCGCGCTCACCTTCTTCGGCGGATTCAAGGTCGAGAAGGAAGGGGAGAACAAGGACAAGTTCAATATCAAGCTTCTCGGTTGGTCGCCGCTTATCCTCTCCGTCCGGATGCTCTCCCTGTCGAACGGGATATACGAGAGGAACACGCTCAAGCGGATCGCGATCCTGAGGCAGCGCAACATCATCAAGAAGGAAACGGAGAGCTCCCTCATGGACGCCTACTTCACTTTCGTCCGCTATCGTATAATAAACCAGATCAACTATCGTGACGACGAGGGCAAGATCTCGAACTTCCTACGGCCCGACATGCTTGGCCCCGACGAGCAGGAAAGACTGCGCAGGGCCATGAAGGCCGTGGAAACCTTTCAGAAATTCATACAGGAAACACTCCTCTTCGGAGAGGCAGTATAAAGGGGGTTATTATGAAGGTTGTGGAGCTGATGAACAAGGACGTGGTAACCTGTCATCCGACGGAGAAACTGAACATCATACTCAACAAGCTGGAGCTCTTCAACATAGCGGGGATGCCCGTCGTCGACAAGGGAAGGCTCGTCGGCATCGTGTGCCAGAGCGACATCCTCAGGGGGCTCAAGAAAGGGACCATGGCGGAGCTTGCCGTGTCCGACGTGATGACAACAGATGTTGTGACCGTACCGCCCACGGAGTCGGCGGTGCTCGTGGCCAAGATCATGGTGGAAAAGCACATCAACAGGGTGCCCATCATCGATAATGACAAGGTTGTCGGCATCGTCACCCGCGGCGACATCATCAAGGCCGTGGCGGAGTGCGGGTAAACAACTGTCTCAGGTCTCAGGTTTCAGGTCTCAGGTCTTTGAAGACGCTGAAGCCGGGAAGGCGGGACCGCGATGGACGAGAAGACGGTTCCAGGTTCCAGGCTGATACGACGGAACGTTGAAGCAGGCTGCCGGGAGATACCCAGGAAGTGGTTTCAGATACTTGCGGGAATGTACTTGTAACGGTGTGGACGGCGAAGGCCTGTCCCGGTCTCCCGACCTGTGACCTGTGACTTGTGACTTGTGACCTGTGACTTGTGACCTG
>JAAYAK010000144.1 GCA_012719415.1 Syntrophorhabdus sp. | reverse complement strand
TCGACCAGTGCCACCTCCTCAGGCTCACACCGGACCATTACGTTTCAGCCCTCACAAAGCTCAAGCAATACGCCGCATCGAAGGGAGAAAGCTCCGACTCGACAGGCCTCTTCGACACCCACCCCAACCTGCAGTACAGGATAGACGCGATCAACAAGGTGACGGGAAGATAGGTGATGGGTCATGGGTGATGGGTCATGGGCGATGGGCGGTACGGGAAAGATGCTGTCTTCCTATAACCTATGACCTATAACCCATTACCCGTCTCTTTCACCACTATCCTCCTTTTCCCCACCCCCGTCGTGAAGGGGTTTGTCGGGGTGAAGGTGGGGAGGGGGACTTCGAGGGAACCTTCCGTAACCGCTTCGTGAATGTCGGGCACCGTCATCGCGGCCCCGCGGGCCGCATTCGCGATGTCGCCGTCATCGACGGTGCCGATGCTGTGGAGAGACAGGAGGAGCAGGTCTTTCCCACCGCCGCGGACGATCTCAACGGAGTAGTTGATCAATCCCGGAATGGGGAACAGGGCCTCGTCGAGGTCAGGGATGGCAATGACATGACCTTTGCCGACGTGCACCCCGCCCTCGAACCTGCCCGCGATCCTGCCGAGGCGTTTGAGCACGGTGCCGCAGGCGCAGCGCTCGGCCATGAAATGAGAGATGTCCCCGGTGCGGTACCGGATAAGGGGCATTCCCTTCCGGGTAAGTGTGGTGAAGACGATCTCCCCCTGCCGCCCGTCGGCGCAAGGCAGGCCCGTGACGGGGTCCACGATCTCCACGTAGAGATCCGCTTCCCGGATGTGGTGACCGCTTACGGCCGCGCATTCGACGGCGAAGCCGAGGCCCGTCTCCGTCATCCCGTAATGGGAGAAGACGGGACAACCCCACAGCCTCCCGAGTTCCTCGACGATGGCCCTCGGGACGTAGTCCGTCGACAGGAGTACGCTCTTCACCCGGCCGGCCGGGATACTCCCGCTCCCCTTCCGTGCCATCCAGAGCGCCTGCGTGGGTATCCCGACGAGGCAGTCGATGCCGAACCTCACGACATCCGACAGCGCCTTTTCGACATCGCGCACCGGGCCGTGAACGATTCCCTCCACATCCATCCTGGCAAGCCCCCTTTTCAGAAGGTCACCCACGCTGTCCCTCTTTTCCCCCGGGAGGAGTATGAGCACCCGCTGCCCGGGGGATACGAGGGTGGACATGCCGTGATGGAAAAAGTCGATGGTGAGTTCCAGGTCCTCCGCGGTGAAAAAGAACCGCTTCGACGCGCCTGTCGTGCCCGAGGTGGTGAGGGTAACGACGCGCGCTATCTCGTCCTGAGAGACACAGAGGAAGCTTAAGGGGGAGTCCTTTATGTCCTGTGCCGTCGTGAAAGGCAGGGAAGCGACACTTTCCAGACAAGTGAGGTCCCTCCCGCAAAACCCCCTGAGGAGCCTTGCGTAGAAGGGGCTGTTCAGCTTCGCATAGTCCACCGCTCCGCGGAGCTTCTCAAGGTGATACCGATCAAGGTCATCCCGGGAGAGGAAGGGCGATACCTTCCTGCCGATTCCGATCTTCCCGGCGATCCATTCATCGAGGGGTGTTCTTGCTGGCCTATCTTCCACGGTAAAGCGTCTGCCCCGTTTCACTGGTGAGATTATACGCGCAGAAGGGAATGAGACGGCCGTCGCGTGACATTATGGAGATGCAGCAGTCCCGCAGCCGGTCGAGGTCGATGTTCCAGACGTCCTGAAAGGCCATGCAGGAAATGGAGAACCCGAAGTCCCTTCCCCTCTCCAGGAACGCGTCGAGGTCGATGACACCCTCGTCGGAAACGAGGGGTTTGCCGCCGGGGGCGTCCCTGTGTGCCGGAATGCCGGGCGCACAGCAGGATGAGGCGGGTGACCATTGCCTGGCCACGGTGGAAACGGTCCGCTGGAGCCCTTCCCTGCCGTCACTCGTCCCCCGGCAGCACAGGTCGGCCGACGGGGACGTCGCCTTCAGACGGCCGTCGGGCATCACAAGGAAACTGCCATGAAAGGAGCAATGGTCGTTCTCGGTGCCCGGCGGCAGGAAATTCCATCGGTCGCAAAGATCGCCCGCCTGCCCGGTGATCGCCGCGATGACCTCGGGGAGAGTGAACCTTCTTGCCGGTTCGGGTGCGACGTGATAGCGCCCGAAATAACTGAGAGGTTGAAAATGGACACCTCTCACGACGGGGCTCAGCTTCACGGCAAGGCGGAGGATAGATCCGATGTCGCCCGTATTCACACCCGCCACAAGGGTGGGAACGAGGACCACTCCCAATCCGGCCGCACCACACTCTTCGATGGCGGCCATCTTCACGTCAAGAAGCGGGCGGCCCCTGAGTTCCGTGTGTATCCGGTCCTCAGTTCCATCAAACTGGAGGAAAACGGTGGAAAGGCCCGCTTCGCGCAGCACCTTCGCGTAACCGGGCCTGCCGGCGATGAGGATCCCGTTCGTATTCACCTGGATAAAGAAAAACCCCTTCTTCACCCCCAGGGCCACCACTTCCGGCAGGTCCTCCCTGAGCGTGGGCTCCCCGCCGGACAGCTGTATGCTGCACGCGCCGGCCGCATCCATAACGCGATCATACCACCAGCTGATCGTCCGAAGGTCCGGCTCATCGGGCCGTATGGGATGGCGCGGTGTATCGGCGAAACAGACGGGGCACCCGAGGTTGCACCGGTTCGTGATCTCGAGGAGAACGGAACAGGGATACTGGCGGTGAGCCGCGCAGAGACCGCAATCGAAGGGGCACCCCCTCTCGACCCGGCCATAGAGGACCTCGGGGTGAGCGGGGCTCTTCGGTCGCGTCCAATCCTCATATCGCGGGTCGCCCCTCCAGACGGGCACACTCCATCGACCATGCTCGCCGCAGGATTTCTCCAGAAAAACCTCTCCGTCCCTCTCCATCAGGGTGGCTTCGACGAGCTTGAGGCAGACAGGACAGAGGCTCTCCGACCTCTTGACCACCCGTGCGGCAGGGGCATCACCCACGCGCGGTCTCCCCGGGGCGAACGCCATAGGCCTCGAGTATGGACAGCACCTTGTCGTAGGTCCCCACGATCAGCTTGAGACAGGCCTTCTTGTCGGGACTCACGGTGAGGATATCGACGCACTTCTTTCCGCCGTAGGGTCCTTTGGTCTGGCGCTCGAACCACTCTGCGAGATCGTAGATCGCGAAGGGAAGGTCGCCCTTCGCCGTCTCGTCGTCGGAACCCTTCCCCAGGAACAAAGAGATGAGACAGACACCTCCGAACAGAACGCCGCACGTCTCCCCGGCGTCAACTATGCCCTTGCACAACCCGCCGACGGCCCGCACGAGGTCCGGGTTCTCACGACCCATGCTCCTTAACATCATGATGGCCATTATCTGCGTGCAGCAATAGCCCATGCTGTTGAGCTTCGCCGCCTCCAGGACACGTTCGTTGAGTTCGATCACTTCACTATCAGCATTGGTTGTCATTGGTCCTCCTTGCAACGAGAAGATAGTACCCGATGCCCCTCCAGTCATGGAATGCCTTTGCGGGAGCAGCCCCGGCGGCCACATGGTACGGCGGCAACGAGCAGCCCGACATGATGAGCTCGGCCGCCAGCCTCCTGAGGTCGGCGGTCCTGTCCTCCCAGGTCACGATATCGAAACCAGACCGGGTCAGGCATTCCTCCAGACGGTCCCTGCCAAGGACCTCCATGCCCTGCGGCGCAGCCGACCCGGGAAAGAGGCGATACAGGTCGGAAAGAATGAGGAAGCCGCCTTCTTCCACGATCCTGGAGAACTCCCTCACCACCACCTCCGCGTTGGTGTGGGAGAGAACACACTCGCACAGGACGCCTTGAAAGGCGTCGTTCCTGAAGGGAATCTCTTCCATCCTTGCCCGCACGAGAGAACCCTCCCCGTCCTCGTCCCTCGCTGCCGCAAGCATCTCCATGGAAAGGTCGAGGCCGCAGCACCGAACCCCGTATCGTTCCCTGAGATGCCTGAGCGTCACACCGTTGCCGCACCCCGCATCAAGGACCCGGGCCTCGGGAGGCACACGGCACAGTTCGAGGGCCCTCGTCGTCAGGGTGAGTCCACCGGGCCTCAAGGTCCCGCCCGTCATCCTCTGAAGGCATGCCCTCCGTTCATCATTCTCCATGGCAGGCGCTACTTGTCCTCGAGCATCTTCTCGGCCTGGGCCATCCTCTGAGTGGCGTCTTCCTCGCTTACAAATATGCGCTGGCAGGAAGGACACGCAGGTATGTCGACACCGAAGGTCTCCTCCATGTATTTCAGCTTCACCGTGGCCAGCTCGAGTCTCCTGTCACACTTCGTACAGGTCCAGTCAAGCGTTTGCTGTTTCTTCGCGGGCATGTTGAACCCGTGCAGTATCTCCATGCGGTGGGAATAGGCCCTGTATATCCTGTACGCCCCGCCGTCCCGGCCGAACTCGACCCAATAGGTCGTCGTCGCCGGCGTGAAGTAGGACAGAAGATGTCCCGTGTCCGGGTGCATGTAGACATTTCCCGTTTCCTCTCCGAAATCAAGGACCTCTTGAATGTCCTCTTCCCTGATCCCCCTCTTCTCGAGGACGGCCTGAACATCGGCATCGATCAGCAGTCTTTTCCCTTCTTTCACCATCCGCTCTCCTTGCCATTAACGCGTTTGTCCACCCCATACCGGCGGTGGACAAACATAATTCCTATTATTGTTT
>JAAYAK010000143.1 GCA_012719415.1 Syntrophorhabdus sp. | reverse complement strand
GTCCCCCCTTTCGGCATGGCATCCCGGGCGTTGCTCGCGAGGTTGAACAGTATCTGGTCGATCTGGGTCGTGTCCGCCATGACGACCAGGTCTTCGGCGCAGAGAAGGACCTTGAGCCCGATATCCTCGGTGATCAGTCTGCCCAGCAACTGCTGTGTCCCCCTTATGGCCTCGTTCAGATCGACGGGATTCAGACGCACCGGCTGGAGCCTGCTGAAGGTAAGAAGGCTCCCTGTCAGGTTTGCCGCCTTCTGGGAAGACGTCATGATGTGCTCCACGTATTCCTGGAGGGGATCCTCCTGGCTGAGCCCGAGTTGCAGGAGTGTCGCGTAACCCATCAGCACCGAGAGGATGTTATTGAAATCATGGGCGATACCTCCCGCGAGAGTGCCGATGGCCTCCATCTTCTGCGATTGCCGGACCTGGGCTTCGAGACGTCTGCGCTCCGTTATGTCCTCGGCGGTGTTATCGTAATAAAGTATTTTCCCCGCGGCGTCGCGGACCACCCTGGAATTTATGCTGACCCAGATCCTGGTGCCGTCCCTGCGACACATTTCAGCCTCGAAACCTTCGACTATTCCGTGCGTTTCAAGCAACGCCTTCCTTCTTTCCCGGTTTTCGCCGTTGGCATACAGATCATGCGCTATATCAGAGACAGAATCGATCATCTCTTGCTGAGACCCATACCCGAACATCCGCACACCCGCCGGGTTGATGCTCAGGAACCGCCCCTCCGGTGTTGATCGGAATATCCCCTCCACGGAGTTCTCGAAGATGCTCCGGTATTTCTCCTCGCTCAGACGCAGTCCCGCTATTGTCTCTCTGAGCCGTTCCGTCATCATGTTGAATGTCCGCGCGAGGGTGCCGACCTCGTCACGCGAACCGGCATCCACCACCTGGCTCAGATCGCCGCTCATGATGATCTCGGCGGCCTTCGTCATCTGACGGATGTGGCGCGTGATGGTCCAGGCGATGAAGATGCCCAGGAATCCTATGAAGAGCGTGATCGTGATCCCGGCCACACCCATGATCCGCGTCATCCTGTTCCTTCCCCCGCTTAAGATGGCGCGGTATGTGTGCAACTCGTCCTCATGGACACCGGCCCCGATCACCCAGTCCCAGGGAGCATAATAGGCCAGGCGGGCCACCTTCCATCTTGGCTCCGTCTCACCCGGGTTTTGCCAGCGGTACCGTTCGGTGGCCATTTCGCCGGGTTTCAGAACTGTCGCCTTTCTTATGATCTCCTGGATCACATAGCGGCCGTCGCTGTCCCTGTTGTCCCAGATATTCTCCTCGTCCCTCTCCCCTTTCCAGGATATGATGTAGCGGCCCCGGTCCTCTCCCCTGCCCCCCAGGACATAGACATATCCCGTCTTTCCGACCATGATCTGCTGAATGGCATAGCGTATCCGCTCTTCGACGCTCTTCTGCTTGATGCCGGCATATATCATCCCCACCAGGTTGCCCGCCCCGTCGCTGAGCGGTTCGTATGCCGTCAGGTACCAGGCGTTCACCACAAAGGCACGGCCGTGATAGGTCTTCCCCTCAAGCACCGCGGCGACCACCGGGTTCGGGCTGCCGTCCGCGTTTACTGCCGGTATGTACGTTCCTATGGCGCGGCCACCCCGTGAATCCCTGACGTTCGTCGCCACGCGCAGCATATCTCCCCGCTCGTTCATGCGTTGAAAGATGGTGGCAGTCTCACCGACAAGCGTCTCGACGTCGTCCACCACCGGGGTCCTGACGGCCGGCTGCGAATTCTGCCCGATCCATTTCCCGCCGACGAGCATCCCGGGCAATCTCACTCTTACGGACTGCCCGGTGAACTGGTTCACAGCCGTCCACGCCACCGTGTCCGGGGAAAGGTTCACGCCGCCCCTGCCGGCAAGTATGTGCCGCATGACATTGAGGTTCTTTGAGAGTTGCTCCCTGACGGCCTCATCCTCCGTCCGGACCAGATTGTAGGCCCCCTGGGTAACGTGGTCGAGGTCGGCGTCGAGGAGCCGGTCGACCTCCCTCTGCGCGAGCTCGTTGTACTGGCCGCTCTGCCATACTGCAAGCGCCACGAGAGCGGCCGCCGTTATGAGGACACTGCCCGCCCCCAGGATGGATATCTTGATGTTGAGCTTCAGGTCCCTCAGAAGACGAAACATCCCTTCTCCTCTCTAACTCCTGCAGCCCCC
>JAAYAK010000142.1 GCA_012719415.1 Syntrophorhabdus sp. | reverse complement strand
TCATCCCGAGGGCGGCGCCGAAGGATGCTCCCGCGAGCACGCCCAGGATGCCTGGTGAGACAAGAGGGTTCAAGAACATTGCCTGAAAGGCCGCCCCGGAGATGGACAGCGACGCTCCGACAAAGACGGCCGCCACGATACGGGGCAGGCGGATATTGAGGAGGATGTTCTCCAGGAGCTGCCTGTCGACGGACAGGTTCACGCCGGTATTGAATATCTTCCAGAGGAAGAACCCGCAGACGTCTTCGATGCTCACCGGGTACTTGCCCAGCACCAGTGAGACGAGTACGGCAATAACGAGGGCACAGGCGAGTCCCATGATGACGAGCCCCGTTCTCACGGCGGCAGGACCCTGTTCATCTCTTTCATTCCTTTTCCCACCACATCACCGCCCATCGGGTTATTCTCCTGTAATCGAGGACCCACCTGCCGTTCTTCGGCACGAGGTGCTTTCGTAGATAACTGCCAAGGTCTTCCCTCTCCCCCTTTGTCAGTTTTCCGAGGAAGTGCTCGTAGTACGCGAGGGCCTCGTCGCTGTCACGAAAGGATTCCGTCCGCAGGTCCTTGATGATGAACAGGTTGGCGTAGATGCCGAGCTGGTGCAGGAGGTTGTAAGTGTATATGTAGTCCGGCCCGGGAGTGAGTCGCCTCCCGACAGCCTCATAGATCATGCGGTCATGAGGCCCGTCCCCAACGATGGTGGAAATGTAGACGCGTTCCCGGGCCGCACCGTTCAATTTCATGACAGCCTTCCGGAGATCCTCGACGACGAGACAGCGCGACGCGATCACTACGTCGTACTCGCCGATGTCCCGGGAACTCCAGTCATCCTCCCAGCTCGCTTTGATCGTTCTGACGTTCTCTATACTCTGTGCCCGGCATTGTTCCTCGAGACCTTCGAGCATGCGGGGGGAAAAATCGACGGCGGTTATCCTCCTGACATACCGCGACAGGGGGATCGTCAGCGCGCCCGTCCCGCAGCCCATGTCCAGCACGGTCCAGCAGCGCCTGGGTCGCATTATCTTGAGGAAATCCTCGGAGTAGTTCGATTCCCAGGGTTTCTTGAAGAAGTTGCGGGCCTTTTCGTTCCAGAAGGTGACGTCCCGTTTCTTCACGGACCTTTTCGCGCTCTCCTTCTTCCAGACCTCGTTCCAGTCAATTGCCGCATCTCTCATCGGGCTATCCTGTCTTCACGCCTTTTTCCGCCAGTAGGTCCTGCCTTCCGAGCAGGGCCTGCAGAGGATCCTGCCGCCGTCGCGCACCTCCCGCATATCCATGATCCTTTCCCCGCAGGAGGAACACGTGACGATCCTGAGAGGTTTACCGGGCATGTCCTCGGGCCTCAAGTCCACGTCGACCTCCTCAAGCTCGAACAGGTCCTCGGCGGGCATCGTGGCGTATTTCTCGGTGTGGGGTTCCGCTTCGATCATTTCCCGCGTGTACTCCTTGTCCGGATCGATCGTCCTGTCCTTTGCCACGATGCGGACGGCCTTGCCCGTGGCGAGGTTGATGAAGGTCGCAGCCATCTTGCCGTAGTCCAGTATCTTCATCGTTCTCTTTCCGGGATGGCATCCCGTCACGGCCAGGATAGCGTCGGTAGCGCAGCGGTCCGTCTCGATGAAGACGATGAGGTTCTTCCGGTCCTTTCCCATGGGGTCATCGATGCCGACAGCCTTGAGCCCGAGAATGGACATTCGGGTACCCAGCGTGATCCCCGCACAAAGGCCACCATGGAAGAGTGACGCCCTTTCAAGGCATTCCTGCAGATCGAGATGGTTTGTGCTCATTTCTCCTCCTGGCGGTGTTTGTCGTTGAGGCAGGCAGGGACCGCATGGCGGCTAGAACTTGTAGACGAGGTTACTGAAAAAGCTTCTCCCCGCCTCGGGATAACCCTCTGCAAGTGAATAATCCCTGTCGAATATGTTCGAGCATCCGCCCTCGATGGTCAGGCCCTTAAGGAACTCATAGGCCG
Organism: Syntrophorhabdus sp.; assembly: GCA_012719415.1. NCBI lineage: Bacteria > Pseudomonadati > Thermodesulfobacteriota > Syntrophorhabdia > Syntrophorhabdales > Syntrophorhabdaceae > Syntrophorhabdus > Syntrophorhabdus sp. Next base: position 425 of record JAAYAK010000142.1, on the reverse strand, counting down.
CCTTGAAATTGGCGACCGCGAAGGCCCTCGCCACTTCGATGCCGTCGGAGGAGCTGTATCGCTGGGAATTGTACTCCACGTCCGCGGTGAGGGCGAGGCCCTTAAGGGGAGTGTACTTCGCATAAGCAGCCAGCTTGTGCTTCGGGATGTCCGTTATCCTCGTCGAGTCGGTCCTGTTGTCGGACCAGATGTAGGTGTAGTTGAAGCCTCCGTTCAGGTTCGTGACGACGGTGCCCGAGACATCGAGTTCGGCACCGTATCTCCTCACGTCACCGATGTTCTGGTTCTGGTTCAGCGTGGTCTTGGGCTTTGCAGGATTGGGGACCTTGACCTGCATCACCATGTCGGTCACGTCGGAGTAAAAAACAGCGGTTTTGAGGCCGATCTTCTTGAAGAATGTGTCGTGGTACCCCAGTTCGTAGTTG
>JAAYAK010000141.1 GCA_012719415.1 Syntrophorhabdus sp. | reverse complement strand
TGAAAAGGGGTGCGGCAACAACATGGTCTGGAGCGGCAACTTCTATCCCCGCACCGGCTGCGATTTCAAGAACACCAACGTCGGGCTCTGCGAGACCGGCGGATGCGGCGACCAGCTGCACTGCAAGACCGGTGTCGGCGGAGCGCCTCCCAAGGGCCTCGCGGAATTCCGCTTCGATCAGAACGGCAACGATTTCTATGACCTCAGCTTCGTCGATGGCTTCAACCTGCCGATACAGATCAAACCCACGGCGATCATCAAGAAACCGCGCAACGACAAGTACGGCTGCGGGGTCTCGGCCTGCAAATTCGACTTCGTCCAGGAAACCAACGTTAAAGACGAGACATCTTGTCTAAACGACCTGAAGGTCCGCAACGGACGCGGGACCCTCGTGGGCTGCACCAGCGCCTGCCAGGCATTCGACGCGGGTCACGCGGACCGGATGGCCAATTCCAAGTACTGCTGCACGGGAAGCTATTTCGGTCCCGCGAACCGCAACGATGCCGGCAATTGCCCGTCCACATCGTATTCGGACTTCTTCAAGAAGAAATGCCCCGACGCGTACGCCTGGCCGCAGGATGACAACAACAGCACCTTTTCCTGCGTGGCCACCGCGTATGAGGTCACCTTCTGCCCGTAAGGCGACAGGTGGTCTCGTCTCGGTATTGCATGGCATGGCAACCGACACCAAACCGGCATCGCCATTTCGATGCCGGTTTGGTGATCTCCGACCAAGGAACATGATTTGCTGACCCGGCACACATCTTTCAAGGTCATCGCGACCTGTCTGCTGATCTCGCAGGCCCTGTGCCAGACCGTCGCCTGGGCGGGGCCGATGACGCTGCCCACTATCATCGCACCGGGGCAGTCTTCCAGCGCGGGCGCGACATCCGCTCCGTCGGAGCCGTCGGGCGGGGCAGGGCCGACGGAGCCGGACAAGCCGCTCAGCAACATAGGGAGCGGCGAACAAACCGCAATGGCGGGTGCCGGCACCTCCGAAACTCCACTGAAAGCAGAGGCGAGCCCCCTCGATTTCAAGATCAGTCCCGATGGAACCGTCGCCACCATTCTGTTCGACAGGGAGAGCGTGCAGGCGATGCGTGACCTCATCTCGCAGCTCGAACAGACGGGTGCCCTCGGCAAGGTCAGGGGCATCGTTTACTCCGCCGGCGGCTTCACTCCCATGCTCATCCTCATGGGAGAAAAGGAGGAACTGCACCAGAAACTGCTCCTCCTGAAACGCTTCATACCCGACCAGAACCAGGCGCATATGATCGTCATATCAGCGAGTCTCCGTGAACTGAGCGATGACGACGCGATGAACGTAGGTCTGACCCTGGGTCCGGATATCATCGGCGCGACGATCTCGAGCTCCGCCGGGATGCTCCTGCAGTCCTCGGAGTCTGCCCAGTATTCCTTCTCGGGGTCGGCGGACCTCAATGCCGTCTCCTTCGCGAAGATCGCCCAGCTCAACCAGGCCCTTGACAGGAGCAAGGTCCTCGTCTCCAGCGAGGTCTACACCCGCAACGGCCACAAGGCCCTCCTGACGAACATCCAGCAGGTCCCCATCTTCAGCACCGACTTCAATAACAACGTCATGACATCCTACCAACAGCTGGAGACCAGCGTGGACGTCATACCCACCACGATCGACTACAGAAAGGACAAACCCGACGAAAGCCAGGTCCGCGTCGACGTGCTCGTGAAGATCAGCGTCGTGACGGCGAACCACACCTACAACGCGTCGACAACGGCCCCCGAATACACGACGAAGACGTTCGCCACCACGAGGGTCCTCAAGGCGAACAACGCGCGGTACGTCGTCGGCACATTCGTGAACGATGCCGAATACAAGGAGCAGGTCGGCCTTCCCCTGCTCTCGAAGATACCCATCATAAAATACCTCTTTTCCCGCGAAGGGACACGGATGGTGCGCAACGTGGCGATACTCACCCTCGCCGTGCGGCTCATCCCGATGCAGCTCAAGGACCTGACGATCGACGCGGAGCACGTCAACCCTCTCGAAGAGCTCTACAAGAAAAAGGGCAGTTTGAAGGACGCGAAGTAGAGAAAACGGTCGCAGGTCGCAGATAGGACCAATAGGACAAAATAAGACCTATAGGACATATTGGACTTATAGGACAGAATAGGACGTATAGGACGTGGTGAAGTGCGATCGCCGCCCACTGCGGGCAATCGGTCCGTCCTATAGGCCCTAAGCGTCCTATGGGTCTTATTGGTCCTATACGTCCTATCCTGTCCTATTGGTCCTATCAAAGACCCCTCTCCCCGCCCCTCTGACCTGCCTCATCATTTTTCCTCATCTTTATTAACTATAAAATTGACAAGAGAAATACAAAAATGGTAATAATATCTTTCTGTTCAGGCAATGTTGCTCAGGTCTGGTGTAAGAGGAAGAGGGTAATCAAAGGATAGCAAAATGGATGAAAACCTCGACATGATACGTCACAGCGCGTCGCACCTGATGGCACAGGCCGTCAGGGACCTCTATCCCGGGGTCCGCGTCGCCATCGGTCCCTCGATAGAGACAGGATTCTACTACGATTTCGACTACGAACCGGGCTTCACGGAAGAGGACCTGCCGAAGATCGAAAAACGCATGAATGAGCTGGCCGCCGAGGATATCCCCATTGAACGCAGGGTCGTCAAGAGGCAGGATGCCATAGCCATGTTCAAGGAGATGGGTGAACCATACAAGGTGGAGCTTCTCGAGGCCATCGGCGACGACGAGGTGAGCATGTATACCCAGGGCTCCTTCACGGACCTCTGCCGCGGGCCTCACCTTTCCTCGACGGGCAAGATCAAGGCCTTCAAGCTCCTGAGCCTCGCCGGGGCGTACTGGAGGGGGGACGAACGCAACAAGATGCTGACGCGCATCTACGGCACCGCATTCGCCGACGAGAAGGCGCTCAAGCAATACCTCACCTTCCTCGAAGAGGTGAAAAAGAGAGACCACAGGAGGATCGGGAAAGACCTCGACCTCTTCAGTGTATCCGACGAGGTCGGCGCGGGGCTCGTCATATACCACCCCAAAGGCGCTCTTCTTCGCTGGCTCCTCGAGGATTTCGAACGCAGGGAACACCTGAAAAGGGGTTACCAGTTCGTCGTCGGCCCCCACATACTGAAGATGGACATGTGGAAGAAGTCGGGCCATTTCGAGAACTACCGCGAGAACATGTACTTCACGAAGGTCGACGAGGTGGAATACGGCATCAAGCCGATGAACTGCCTCTCCCACATCATGGTCTACAAGTCGCAGGTGAGGAGCTACCGCGAACTGCCTCTGAGATACTTCGAGCTCGGGACCGTCTGCCGCCACGAAAAGTCCGGCGTTCTCCACGGTCTCATGAGGGTCAGGGAGTTCACTCAGGACGATGCTCACATCTTCCTTCGTCCCGATCAACTCCACGAGGAGATCCTGGCCATCATCCGCTTCGTGCAGGACGTCATGGCCATCTTCGGTTTTGAGTTCGAGATGGAGATAAGCACGAGACCGTCAAAATCCATCGGGAGCGACGAGGATTGGGAAAGGGCCGAAAAGGCCCTCAAGGAGGTGCTCGACACCGAGGGCCTGCCTTACGATCTCAACGAGGGTGACGGCGCCTTCTACGGACCGAAGATCGACATAAAGCTCAAGGACGCCCTGGGGAGAAAGTGGCAGTGCGCCACCATCCAGTGCGATTTTGCCCTCCCGGAGCGCTTCGATCTCCATTACACCGATTCAGACGGCGTGCGGAAGCGCCCCGTCATGCTCCACCGTGTCGTCCTCGGAGCCCTGGAGAGGTTCATGGGCGTTCTCATAGAGCATTACGGAGGCAAATTCCCCGTCTGGCTCGCACCCGTGCAGGTCGTAGTGATGAACATCACCGACGACCAGGCACCCTACGTGAAGAGTATCGCCGATGCACTCGCGGGCGAAGGCATTCGGGTCGAAACCGACCTGAGGAATGAAAAACTCAGTTTAAAAATCCGCGAAAGTGTGGTAAAGAAAATCCCCTATATGGTAATTGCGGGCAAGAAGGAAATGGAGAGCAATACTCTCACCGTCCGCGTGCGCGACGGAGGCGAGCTCAAAGATATCGGGCTTCAAGATTTTGCGGACCGGGTAAAGGATGAGAATATAACCAGGAGGTGAGCCCTATAGCAGGAAAAGACTACAAAGACATCAGTATCAATGAAAGGATCCGGGTTCGCGAGGTGCGGCTTATCGACGAAAACGGAGAACAGTTGGGCATCGTTCCCACGGTGGACGCCTTGAGGCTCGCGAGGGAACGGGAGCTTGACCTTGTGGAGGTGGCGGGGAAATCATCTCCGCCGGTCTGCAAGATCATGGATTACGGGAAGTACAAGTACCAGCTTTCGAAGAAGGCCCAGGAAGCGAAGAAGAAACAGACCCTGATCCAGATCAAGGAGATGAAGCTGGGACTCAAGATCGAGGAGCACGACTTTCAGTTCAAGATGAAGCATCTCAGGGGGTTCCTCGAAGAGGGCCATAAACTGAAGATCATCATCATGTTCAGGGGACGGGAGGTCCTCCATGTTGACATGGGTGAGAAGCTGGCGCAAAAGGTTATAGATTCATTGAAAGATGTGGGGGAACTGGAACAGAGGTCCAGGTTTGACGGCAGAAACATCGTAATGATTTTCGCCCCCCTGTGATCATTGAAGGAGGTTCACATGCCAAAGATAAAGACTCATCGGGGGTTGGCGAAGCGCGTGAAGGTCACCGCCGGCGGCAAGATCAAACGCGCAAAGGCCTTCCACAGCCATCTTTTGTCTTCGAAAACACCGAAGATGAAAAGAAGGCTTTCAAAGGCGGACACCATCCATCCCGCGGACGCGAAGAGGATCAAGTCATTAATACCCTATCTATAGAAAGATCCAGGAGAGGTACAAGACCATGCCAAGGGCAAAACGAGGATTCAAGGCAAGACAGAGAAGAAAGAAGATATTCAAGCTTGCGAAGGGCATGACGCAGCGCAGGAAGAACGTGTACAGCGTGGCGAAAAGAAGCGTCTTCAAGGCGCTCAAGTACGCCTACGTTGGGCGCAAGGAACGCAAACGGGACTTCAGGTCCCTGTGGATCGTCCGCATCAACGCGGCCTGCCGTTCCTATGGCATACCCTATAACCGCTTCATCAACGGGTTGAAGGTCGCGAACATCGCCCTCAACCGGAAATCGCTCGCCGACATGGCCGTCAATGACCCCGCGGGATTCGGCGAGGTGGTGGCTAAGGTCAAGGCAGTGGTCACGCATTAGGGTGGCGCTTGGACATAAGCGGACTGAAAGAGAAGATAGAAGGCGAAATATCCCGGATCGGGAACATCGAGGACCTCAAGCGGGTGAAGGTATCCCTTCTCGGGAGAAAAGGGGTTGTCGCCGACTACCTCGATAAGCTCAAGACGCTCGACAAGGACCAGCGCCGCGATGCCGGCAAGGCCATCAACGAGATCAAGACCTGGGCGGACCTCAGGATCGGTGAGCTGGAAAAGCATTTCGACGAGATCGAAAGACAGAAGAAGGAACGGGCCTCGCTCATCGATATCACCATGCCTGGAACCGCCCCGCTTTTCGGAAGAAAGCATCCCATCACGCTCACGCTCGAAGAGATCATAAGGATCTTCGGCTCCCTTGGTTTCGCCGTGGCGGAAGGCCCCGATATCGAGGCGGAATACTACAATTTCGAGGCCCTCAACATCCCCTCGGACCATCCGGCCCGGGACATGCAGGACACATTCTACATACGGCCCGGTGTCGTTTTGAGGACCCACACCTCGCCCGTGCAGATACGCACCATGGAAGCACAGCTGCCGCCGGTGAAGATCATCGCGCCCGGTTCCGTCTACCGTTGTGACAATGACATCTCCCACACGCCGATGTTCCACCAGGTCGAAGGGTTGATGGTGGATAAGAACGTTCGCTTCTCCGATCTCAAGGGGATCCTGAGCATATTCATCCACGAGATGTTCGGACCCGACACCCCCTTGCGGTTTCGCCCGAGCTATTTTCCTTTCACGGAACCGTCCGCTGAAGTGGACATAGGCTGCGTGATATGCCGGGGCGCCGGCTGCAGGGTGTGCAAGGACACAGGCTGGCTCGAGATACTGGGCTCGGGCATGGTCCATCCCCAGGTCTTCCGCAATGTCGGTTACGACCAGGAGGAGATCACAGGTTTTGCCTTCGGCATGGGGGTCGAACGCATAGCCATGATAAAGTACGGTATCGACGATATCCGTCAGTTTTACTATAACGACATCAGGTTTCTTTCGCAGTTCTGAGGTGAGATCAATTGAAGGTACCCATCGAGTGGCTGAACGAATTCGTTGTCATTGACATAGAGCCTGAGGATCTCGCCAGGCGGCTCACGATGCGCGGGCTGGAGGTGGAAGGCATCGAGAGGCTCACGCCGCGTTTCACCGGGGTCGTGGCTGGCACCATAGCCACGATCGAACCGCATCCCAACGCCGACAACCTCTCTGTCTGCTCCATTGACACGGGAAGGGAGAATCTTACCATCGTCTGCGGGGCGCCGAACATCTCCGTCGGCGACAGGGTTCCGCTGGCAACCGTGGGCGCCACCCTTGACAGGGAGTTCGTCGTCGGCAAGCGCAAGGTGCGCGGTATCGAGTCATTCGGGATGCTTTGCTCCGAGAAGGAACTGGGCATTTCCGATGACCATAGCGGTATTTTCATCCTGCCCGATGATATCAGTCCCGGGAGCATCCTTGCCGATCATCCCATTTCTCACGACACGGTGCTCGATGTCAGCGTCCCTCCGAACCGTGGTGATTGCCTGAGCGTCCTCGGGATCGCGCGGGAAGTGGCCAGCATACTGAGACAGAAGGCGAAGTTGCCCGGTTTCGAGCTCAAGGCCGATGCCGGGGGATCGGTGGAAGACGAGATAGCCCTTCATATATGGGACACAACGGCCTGCCCCCGCTACGTTCTCAAGCTCATCAAGGGCATAACCATCGCCCCCTCTCCTTTCTGGATGAGGCGAAGGATCACGCGATGCGGCATGAGGCCCATCAACAACATAGTGGACGTGACGAACTACGTCATGCTCGAACTCGGCCAACCGCTCCACGCCTTCGACTTCGAGCGCCTCGACGAGTCGAGGATAGACGTGAAAGTGGCCGGCGGACCATCGACATTCCGTACCCTTGACAGCATCGACAGGCCCATAGAGGCCGGGGACATCCTCATCTGTGACGGCTCCGGACCCGTGGC
>JAAYAK010000140.1 GCA_012719415.1 Syntrophorhabdus sp. | reverse complement strand
GACCCCTGAAAGGTTGGAAGCCCTTGCTGAACATGGTATAACCTATCATGCGAAGAAAAAGTACTGGGAAGAAAAGAAAGAGGGATGCTGAGCCCATCACCGACGCCCAGGTCCTCCGGGTCCTATCCGGTGCGCGGCGGCCTCTCGGCATCGAGGAACTGGAAGACATCTTCGGGCGCGGCAGGCCGGGACGACGGGATATCATACGGCACCTTCGCGCCCTCATGGCAAAGGGCCGGGTAATAGAACTCAAGAACAAGAGGTTCGGACTCACAAGGGAGATGGACCTCGTTTCCGGGACCCTGTGGTGCACCCGCAGCGGCAATGCCTTCGTCATACCCGATACAGAGGGAGAGAAGGATGTCTTCGTATCGTCACGAAACCTCAATCACGCCGTTCACGGCGACCACGTCACCGTGAGACTCGACCACTACCGGGGCAAAATGGAGGGGAAGGTCATAAGGATAATAGAGCGTAAGTCCTCTACTATCATAGGCTTTGTCAAGATATCAGATAATAAGGTTTATGTTATTCCAGAAGATTATCGATATCAAACGGAATACCTGGCATCACGGCCACGCAGGGAGGTCCATGACGGTGAACTGGTGGTCGCCCGGATAACCGCCTTCCCTGGCGAGAAGATCGAACCCGAATGCGCGATCACCAGGGTTCTCGGCGACCTCACGACCGTCGCAGCCATCGGGAAGTTCATCGAATACAAGCATTCCCTCTCCCGGCGTTTCCCGAAACACGTGGAGGACGAGGCGCGCGCCTCCGTGGCGCCACTCACGCCGCAAGGCCGCGTGGACCAGAGGGATATCGGATTCGTTACAATCGACGGGAAGAACGCCCGGGATTTCGACGACGCCGTCGCCATCGAACACGGGGCGGCGGGCTTCACTCTTCACGTTGCCATCGCCGACGTGTCCCATTACGTGACGGCCGGTTCCTCACTTGACGGCGAAGCGTACAAACGAGGCACAAGCGTCTACTTCCCTGACCGGGTGCTTCCCATGCTGCCCAAGGCCCTCTCCAACGGAATCTGCAGCCTCAATCCCCTCGAGGAAAGATACACGGTCACGGCGACCATTGACTTCGACAGGAACGGGCGCGTGCTCGGTTGCTCCTTTTGCCCCTCCCTGATACGCAGCACCATGCGTCTCACCTACGAGGCCGTAGAGAAGGCCATCATCGAGAACGACAGGAAGACACGCCGGAAGCTCGAGCCCCATCTCGCGGCCCTGACGGACATGGCCGAGCTCGCCGGACTCATCACCTCAACGCGCGAGCAGAGGGGAAGCATCGATTTCGACCTTCCCGAGCCTGAGGTCATCCTCGACATCAAGGGGGGCATCCGCCAGATCGTTCGGTCCCGGCGCCTCTATTCACACCGCATCATCGAGGAGTTTATGATCGCGGCCAACGAAGCCGTGGCGCGCTACTTCGAGGCAAAGAAGATCCCGGCCCTTTTCAGGGTCCACGAACCCCCCGAGAAGGACAAGTTACGCGACTTCGAACGGCTTCTTCAGGGACTCGGCATCGGGCACAGGAAGATCACGACACCCCGGGCCCTGCAGGACGTGTTGAACAGCGTGAAAGAGAGCAATTACGAGTTCATAGTCAACAGGGTCCTTCTGAGGTCCATGAAACAGGCCCGTTACTTCGCACGGAACAAAGGGCATTACGGCCTGGCCTCCGACAGCTACCTCCATTTCACATCACCGATACGCAGGTACCCCGACCTCGTCTGCCACAGGATACTGAAGGGCGCCCTGGCCGGCAAGCAGCCCGTTTATGACGAAGAGGAACTGGCCGTGATGGCCGCTCACCTTTCAGAGCGGGAGCGTATCGTCATGGAGGCCGAGCGCGAACTCGAGGACAGGATCCGCATACTCTATATGAAAGACCGCGTGGGCGACGTCTTCACGGGTGTCATTTCCCACGTCACTTCCTTTGGCTTCTTCGTGGAGCTCTCGGAGGTGTTCGTGGAAGGTCTCGTCCTCCTTTCGAGTCTTGGTGACGACTACTACCGCTTCGAGGAAGAGCGCTTCAGGATCACGGGCCGAAGGACGAGGAAGAGCTACCGCGTCGGCGATGCCGTGACGATAAAGGTCGTCACGGCCGATGTGACGTCCAACAGGCTCCATTTCGAGCTGTCGGCCGCCGGGGCCATCGGATGAAAAGTCTAGTGCGAACCGGTTTTTAATGGTAATATAGACGGCATAAAGAATATTTCAGAGACGATCATGCCCACGAAAGACAACGTCAGGTCCTCCGGGCGCGCCGGGAACCGCAAGGGACGGTCCGCCCGGAAGGATGCCGCCATTCCGGGAAGAATGAACAAGAAATCGCCGAGAACCGCCCAGTCAAGCCTCGCCGGCATCCTCGACCTCAAGGACGTGCAGGGTTTGCAGAGTGCCTTTGCCGAGGCCTTCGGCATCGCGTCCGTCATCCTTGACCGCACCGGAAAAGCCATCACCGACTATGTCGGCTTCTCGAGCGTCCTCAACACCGTTGCCAGAAAGGATGGCCTTACCTTCCTCACGTGCATGGCCCCGTCCTTTGTCGCCCCGAACGCGGGGAGCACGGAGCCGGCCGTCGAACAATGTCCGCGATGCGGGCTCCTGTACGGAATAATACCCATCACCGCGGGCAGCCACCGCCTTGCGAGTTGGCTCGTGGGACAGGTCCTGGACAGGGACATCAGGGTGGAAGACCTTGTTCAGCATGCGGATACGATGGGAGTGGACCGCGAGGCATACAGCCGCGCCCTCTCCGATGTGCCCCGGATGACGCGAGAGCAATTCGAAAAGGTATGTCATTCCATTTCTCTCATAGCCAGGCAGCTCTCCCTTCTCGCGATGCAGAACATCCGCCAGGCGCGGGACATCGTGGCCCGTGAGGAAGCGGAGGAGGCACTGCGAGCAAGCGAGTTGAGATATCGCCAGATGTTCAGCAACAACCCGTTCCCTTCCCTCGTTTATGATATCGAAACACTGGAGATCATCGACGTCAACGACATCGCCCTCAAAAACTACGGGTACAGACGCGAGGAATTTCTGTCCCTCAACCTCATGGACCTCGTTGCATCCGAGAGTATTCCGGAGCTTCTCGACATTCTCGCGAGACCGCCCGCGGACCGCTCAGCGGCTTCTTCGCGCCACGTGAAGAAAGACGGCACCGTTATCGATGTAGAGGTCACAGGGCATCTCCTCGACTTCCCCGGGAAGCAGTATCGCATGATAACCATCGTCGATGTGACGGAGCGCAAGGGAACGGAAGGGCGCCTGAACTTCACCCAGGCGGTCGTCGACCGCGTTGTCGACTGCATCTTCTGGCTCGACAACAACGCCCGCATCATCTACGTCAATGAAGCCGCCTGCCGCACCACGGGATATTCCCGGGACGAGCTCCTCTCCATGACCGTCTTCGACCTCGACCCCATTCTCACGAAGGAGGGCTGGAAATGGCACTGGAGAGAGAAAAAGACCTGCGGGTCCCTGCTCACCGAATCTTACCACCGCACAAAGGACGGCAGGGTCTATCCCGTTGAGATATCGGGCAGTTATCTTGCGTATGGAAACCAGGAATACAACTGCACGTTCGTGAGGGACATCACGGAACGCAGAAAGGTCGAACAGCAGCTTCTGCTAACGCAGTTCACCGTCGACAAGGCCGCCGCCATCATCCTCTGGATAGGCGAGGACGCCCGGATACTGTACGCCAATGACGAGGCCTGCCGCTCCACGGGATACACGCGGGATGAGATGCTCCGGCTCACACTTCCCGACATCGACCCCTCCTTCACGTCCCTCGTCTGGAAAGACCACTGGAACGACGTCAAGCGGCGGGGAACGATCATCTTCGAGTCATCTCAGAAGCGCAGGGACGGCTCCCTCTATCCAGTCGAGATAAAGGGGAACTACATGGAATACGGGGGCATCGGATACATCTGCTCCATCGCCTTTGACATCACGGAGAGAAAGAAGACCGATGAGCTTCTCCGCATGACCAGCTTTTCATTGGACCAATCAGCGATACCGACATTCTGGCTGAGCATGGACGGCAATGCTCTGCGCGTCAACAAGGCGGCCCTGAATGCACTCGGGTACACGGAAAACGAGATGCTCGGCAAGAACGTCAGGACGTGGGATGAGGACTTCCCGCACAAACTCTGGAAGAGTGACATTTTCCCGGAGCTTAAGGCAAAGCACTCCATGATGATAGAGTCGAAGTGCAAGAGAAAGAACGGGACCAAGTTCCCCGTCGAGCTGAATCTGAATTACATGAGTTACGGCGGCAATGAATATATCTTTGCCTTCGCCCATGACATCAGCGAGAGAAAACGGGCCGACGAGGAAAGGGAAAGGCTGCAGGCCCAGCTCCTCCAGTCACAGAAGATGGAGGCCATCGGCCAGCTCGCCGGGGGTGTCGCCCATGATTTCAACAACATCCTCACCGCCGTGATCGGCTACGGGAACCTCCTGGAAATGGAAATGGAGGAGAAAGACCCGTCGCGCGCCTACGTCGAGGAGATCCTCGCTTCCTCGGAGAAGGCCGTCAACCTGACCCAGAGTCTCCTCGCCTTCAGCAGGAAACAAAGCATCAACCTCAAGCATCACGACATCAACGACATCATCTCCGGCGTGGAGAGACTCCTGAAACGGCTCCTGTCGGAAGACATAGACCTCAAGATATCGCTGACAAGCCCGGGTATCACGGTCATGGCGGACATCACCCAGATCCAACAGGTCCTCATCAACCTTGCGACCAATGCCCGGGATGCCATGCCGTCGGGCGGGATGCTTTCCATCGAGGCCGGGCATGTCCGCTCTGACGACAGCTTCCTCAGGTCCCAGCATGGAAAGAATTCCCTCTATGCGATGATCTCTGTCTCCGACACGGGCAGCGGCATGGACCAGACGACCCGGGCGCGCATCTTCGATCCCTTCTTCACGACCAAGGAAGTGGGAAAAGGCACCGGTCTCGGCCTGTCCATCGTTTACGGCATAGTGAAACAGCACAACGGATTCATCTCCGCCTATTCGGAAAAAGATACGGGGACCACCTTTCACATCTACCTGCCTGCCGTGGAGGAGAGGACCCGCGAGGGCAGAGTGAAACCCTCCGCGGCGAGAAAAGGGTACGGAACCATCCTCTTCGCCGAGGACAACCCGGAGGTCCGCCGTTTGGCGACGAGCGTTCTCAGGAAGACGGGCTACAGGGTCATCGAAGCAGCCGATGGACTTGAAGCCATCGAGGCGTTCATGGCCAACCCGGATTCGATCGACCTCATCATCATCGATGTGGTCATGCCTCGCAAGAACGGAAAGGAAGTGGTCGATCAGGTCCGGGTGATGCGGCCTGATGCCAAGGTCCTCTACACGAGCGGATACACAAGGGACGTCCTCTCCGACAAAGGCATGGACGAAACAGGCTTCACTTTTCTTGCAAAACCCCTCTCCCCTCACGAATTGCTCCAAAAGGTCGAGGAAATGTTGACGAACAAAGACCGATAAAACCGATAAAACCGTTAGCACCGTTGGAACCGTTGGAACCGCTTGAACGTTGAAAGAAAAAGACAAAAGAGCAGGGCCCGGCTCCCGGTTGTCATCCGGGGGGCCGGGCCGTGCTCTTGTCTCTTATCTTTTGCCTTTCCCGCTCAAGCGGTTCAAGCGGTT
>JAAYAK010000139.1 GCA_012719415.1 Syntrophorhabdus sp. | reverse complement strand
TGCGGGACGACCTGTGGATCATGGGCAGGTCTCTCGGCAGCGTCTCGGCCCTCGCGATCGCCTACGACCAGGGTGCCGGCATCAACGGGCTCATCATCGAAAGCGGTTTCCCGAGCATCTCCAGCCTCATCGTCCGCCACGGCATAGCCACACCCGGCATGGACCTTGACACCATCACCCGGGAGTGCCTCGATATGGTGCGGTCCATCACGGTCCCCGTCCTCATCATTCATGGGGAATACGACACCCTGGTACCGCCCGATGAGGCCGAGACCATCTACGAGACCATCGGTTCGGCGCAAAAGGACCTTCTCATGATACCGGGGGCGACGCACAACGATATAATGTTCGTGGGTTTACGGCAGTACATGGAGGCCATAAGGAAGTTCGTCGATTCGACGAGCCCCGCCCGATAGTCTCCGTCAATCTTCAGATCTGCAAAGAGGCCCCCTCTACTTTACGAGGGCCTTCACCTTTTCCACCAGGGCCCGCAACTGTTTTTCCCTCTCCTTGAGGGCCTCGCGGAACTCTCGCCTGTTCGTCCTGACTATCTCAACTTCCAGGTGGGAGTGATATCTTTCAAGGACACTGAGCAGCAGTTTGGCCTCGTCGTCGTTCATCTCGCATGTAACCATACATTCCTCCTTCACAGGCACAGTGCCGCTCTTCCCGCGGCTGTCAGTGCTGCCTGTAGATGTATTGATATGCGCTTCTCAACCTCTGCGCGACGATCCCGATGATATGCTTGTAGATGATGAGACCCTCTTCGGGATGACGTTTCACGACGTTCTCGATGACATCCCTCCCTATCCTGATGATCCTCGTCGGCGCCAAGCACCGTGCGGTCGCGCTGTAGACATAGGGTTCGACGAGCGCCGACCAGCCGAATATCTCGCCGGGTCTCTTGACGATGAAATGCATGTTCTCCTTTTCCAGGACGATTATGTCCACTTCCCCTTCCACCAGTTCATAAAAGTACGATCCCGGCTCATCTGCCTTGAAGATAACGTCATCGCGGACAAAGGACGCCTCCTCTCCCAGCTTCCCGATCTCCGCAATGACCCTTTGACTGACTCCCTGAAAAAGATCGAATTCCTTCGTAGGGGACGCTTCCATGATAGGCACGCCAATCACCTCCTTATTTCGTGTCACCCTTATAGTCTATTTAGCACAACTTCGGAATAAGACAAGGAGACAAGAAGAAGGTTCAAGGGTTCAAGGGTTCAAAAGTTCAAGGGTTCAACAGTCTGCTGATAAAGCCCGCTTCCCGTCATCCCGGCGAAGGCCGGGAACCAGGAAGAACCGGCGGCAAATGACAGCTGAACGGTAAAAGACGCGACAACACTTCTCCTGTTCCACCGTCCCGGCAGTATCCTTTGTGTGCTTTCTGCTGCAACAGGGTTTATCCTGATTCCCGGCCTTCGCCGGGATGACGGATTTGGCTCTTGAACTTTTGAACCCTTGAACTCTTGAACCTTCCTCTATTTCTTTTCCATGTACCTCGGTTTGATCATGTTCTCCGGGGAGAGGATGTCGTCGAGTTCTTCCTTTTTCAGGTAGCCCTTTTCGAGGACGAGTTCGCAGACGGAACGGTTCGCTGCCAGGGCTTCGTGGGCTATCTCGGTGGAGCGTTCGTAGCCGATGTAGGGGTTAAGCGCCGTAACGAGGCCGATGCTGCACTCGACGTATTCGCGGCACTTATCGCTGTTTGCCGTTATTCCCAGCACACAGCGGTCGGCGAGCGTCCTGCCGGCACGTCGCAGGGCCACGAGGGAATTGAAGAGGCTGAAGGCCATGACGGGTTCCATGACGTTGAGCTCCAGTTGTCCCGCCTCCGCGGCGAAGCTCACCGTCACGTCGTTGCCGATGACAAAGAAGGCGACCTGGTTCACCACCTCGGGGATGATGGGGTTCA
>JAAYAK010000138.1 GCA_012719415.1 Syntrophorhabdus sp. | reverse complement strand
TGGGTTATGGGTGATGGGGAGAAGAAAAGGATGTTCGTCAGGGGGGAAGGTCTTTCCTGTGACCCATAACCTATGACCTATCACCTCTCTTCTAAAAGGTTCTTGTTCCCGGGTACAGCGTGTACTGCCGTCTCCTCACGCTGATCACGCCCTTCTTCACAAGGGATGAGACCATGCGGGAGACCGTTTCCCGGGAGCAGCCGCAGGAGTTGGCTATCTCTATCTGCGAGGGGCCCCTCTCGATGATGATGTAGTCCTTCATCCTGATGCCGAGGCGAGACCCGATCTCGAGGAGGTATTTGAGGATGCGGCCTTCGACATTGAGGAAGGCGAGCCACTTGATCCTTTCGTCGGCAACCCTCAGCCTGCCGGCGAGGACCTTCAGTATGTTGACCGAAATGGAAGGGTTTTCCATGAGAAGCTTCGTGAAGTCCGCCCTGCGCACGATAAGGAGGTCCGACGCCTCCATGGCAATGGCGTTCGCCGAACGGGGGAGCTCGTCGATCAGGGCGAGCTCACCAAAGAAACCGTCCTTTCCGATGACGTCGAGTACGTATTCCCGTCCCTCCTCATCGTAAAGGCAAACCTTCACCCGCCCTTTCAGAACCACGAAAAGGGCGTTGCCGTCCTCTCCCTCCTGGAAGATGAGCTGGCCCCTGTGGTAGGTGTTGACGTAAAGGATCCTGGAGATCGTCTCCAGTTCGTTGTCCTTGAGATCCGCAAAGAGGTTGACGCTTCTGAGGTTGTCCGCGTACCGCTTCATCTCCCCCCGCCGCTTTTTCACATGATACTAACTGTCGATGAATTGTTCAACCTTTTTGAGAGATTCCGGCACCTTTTCCCCCGGTATGCCTCCCTGCGCGATGGCCGGTCCCCCGCCGCCCTTTCCACCGTAATGCCCGGTGAGGTTCTTGATGATCCTCCCCGCGTTGTAGCGCTTCTGCAGGTCGCGGCTCACGGAGGCGACGACGAGCCCCTTGCCCTCGTCCCCCGCCGTCCCGACGACGACAACGCAATCTTTCACCTTCGACCGCACGACGTCCGTCACCTTTCTCAGATCGTCGGCGGAGGCGTTCTCAACGAAAAGTGTAACGATCTTCGCGCCCTCCCTGTCAGGAGCTTCCGCGATGGCGCCGTCGACCCTGTGGGCGATGATGTCCTGTTTGAAGCGGTCAAGCTCCTTTTCCTTGAGGGCGATCTCCGCGAGGAGGCTCTCGACGCGCTCTTCGACGCGGTCGAACTCGGTGTTCGTCCTCTTCGCGATGGCCTTCACGGTCCCTTCCACCCTGCGCTTGTACGCGAGGGCGCCCTTGCCCGTTGTCGCCTCTATCCTGCGGACACCGGACGCCAGGGAACTTTCACCGAGGATGTAGAGGCTTCCTATCTGGCCCGTATTGGCGACGTGAGTGCCCCCGCAGAGCTCCCGGGAAAAATCGCCGATGGTTATGACGCGCACCGTCTCGCCGTACTTTTCCTCGAAGAGGGCCGTCGCTCCCTCCCGGATGGCTTCCTCGCGGCTCTTCACGTAGATGACGACGGGCACGCAGTCCATGATCTTCTCGTTGACGATATCCTCTACCGCCCGTATCTGCTCCTCTTTCATGGCCTCAAAGTGGGTGAAGTCGAAGCGCATCCTGCCCGCCTCGACGAGGGAGCCCGACTGTTTGACGTGGTCGCCGAGGACCTTCCTCAATGCATACTGGAGGAGGTGGGTAGCCGTGTGATTGCGCGACGTGCCCTTCCGCTTCTCCACATCGACGGCAAGAGACACACTGTCTCCCCCGTGGAACGATCCCCTTTCGACGATAACGCGGTGGGCAAAGAGGTCTTCCTTCACCTTCGTCACGGCGGTCACCCGTGCCGTAGCTCCACCACCGGCAAGGGTGATCGTCCCCGAGTCGTCGACCTGGCCCCCGCTTTCGGCGTAGAAGGGCGTCGTGTCCAGAAAAAACTCGCCCTCTTCCCCTTCGGATATCTCATCCACCGTGCCGTCCCCGACGAGGATGGCCCTGATGACGCCTTCGTCCTTCAGGGTGCCGTAGCCGGTGAAGGTGCTCACGAGGCCCCGGCCGAGTATGGTGAGATGGCCTTCGTTCCATTCCTCACCCTTGATCTTCGAGCCTGTCCTGGAACGCTCTTTCTGCTCTGAGAGGGCCTTCTCGAACCCCTCCCTGTCAAGGACAAGACCGTCTTCCAGGGCCATGTCCGTTGTTATGTCGACGGGAAAACCATAGGTATCGTAAAGTTTGTAGACAAGCTCCCCGGGGATGACGGCGCTGCCCTTTTTCTTGAGGTCCCCGGCGAACTCTTCATAGAGCTTCATTCCCATGCCAAGGGTCTCGATGAAGCGCTCTTCCTCACCCCGTATGACCCTCACGATGTAGGAATGGTTGTTCTTCACGTCGGGATAGGCCTCTTCCATGATGTCCACGACGCTCTTCGAGAGGTCGTGGAGGAAGTCCTTCTGTATACCCAGTTTCCTGCCGTAGCGAAGGGCCCTCCTGATGATCCTCCTCAGCACATAGCCCCTGCCCTCCTTCGAGGGGAGGATGCCGTCGTTGATGATGAACGTGGCGCCGCGCGCGTGGTCCGCGATGACGCGGATGGCGATGTCATTCTTCTCCGATTCGCCGTAGGCGCATCCCGCTATGTCCTCGATGCGCCTGATGATGGGAACGAAGAGGTCCGTATCGTAGTTCCCGATCTTACCCTCGATGATCGACGTGACGCGCTCGAGCCCCATCCCGGTGTCGATGGAGGGCCTCGGCAGCTTCGTCATCGTGCCGTCGGCGCCGCGGTCGAACTCCATGAAGACGAGGTTCCAGACCTCGAGAAAGCGGTCGCAGTCGCACCCGACGGCGCACGTCGGCCGGCGGCACCCCACGTTCTCGCCCAGGTCGTAGAGTATCTCCGAGCAGGGGCCGCAGGGACCTTCATCACCCATGGACCAGAAGTTGTCCTTCTCATCGAGGCGCACTATCCTGTCGGGCCGGACGCCCGTCTTTCTCCAGATCTCCTCCGCCTCGTCATCCTCGCGAAAGACGGTCACCCACATCTTCGACGCGTCGAGCTCGAGCTCCTTTGTCAGGAACTCCCACGCGAAGGCAATGGCCTCCTTCTTGAAATAGTCGCCGAAGGAGAAGTTGCCCAGCATCTCGAAAAAGGTGTGATGCCTCAAGGTCTTGCCGATGTTGTCGAGGTCGTTGTGCTTGCCGCCGGCCCTCACGCATTTCTGGCACGACGTCCCCCGCACGTAGGGCCTCTTTTCGAGGCCGAGAAAGAGGTTCTTGAACTGCACCATGCCGGCGTTCACGAAGAGAAGCGTCGGGTCCTTTTCCGGCAGGAGTCCCGAACTGGGCACTACCGTGTGGCCGTTCAGCGCAAAATACTCGAGGAACCTACTTCTGATCTGTTGCGATGTCACCCGTCTCTCCCTTCTTCAGTCCCGCCTGTATCATGATCCTCTCTTCGACCTCCTTCATCGTCTCGGGGTGCGTCTTGAGGTACTCTTTGGCGTTCTCCCGGCCCTGGCCTATGCGTGCGTCGCCGTACGAGTACCAGGTCCCCGCTTTTTCCACGATGCCCATCTCGACGGCGAGGTCGATGACATCTCCCTCGCGGGATATGCCTTCGCCGAATATGATGTCAAACTCCACTTCCCTGAAGGGCGGTGCAAGTTTGTTCTTTACGATCTTCACCCTCGTCCTCGACCCGATGACCTCCTGACCGTCCTTTATCGCGGCGATCCTGCGGATGTCGAGGCGCAGGGAGGCATAGAACTTGAGCGCGTTCCCACCCGTCGTGGTCTCGGGATTCCCGAACATGATCCCGATCTTGTGGCGGATCTGGTTTATGAAAACGACGGTGGTCATGGACTTGCTCGTGATCGCCGTGAGTTTCCTGAGGGCCTGCGACATGAGCCGAGCCTGAAGGCCCATGTGGGAATCCCCCATTTCCCCTTCGATCTCGGCCCGGGGTACCAGGGCAGCGACGGAATCGACAACGACCACGTCGACCCCTCCGCTGCGCACGAGTATCTCGCTGATCTCGAGGGCCTGCTCTCCCGTATCGGGCTGCGATATGAGGAGGTCGTCGGTGTTGACACCGATCCTTTTCGCGTAGCTGACGTCAAGGGCGTGCTCGGCATCTATGAACGCAGCGCTGCCCCCCGTCTTCTGGATCTCGGCGACGACCTGGAGCGCCAGCGTCGTCTTGCCCGACGCCTCGGGCCCGAAGATCTCGACGACCCTGCCCCGGGGAATGCCGCCGATGCCGAGGGCGAGATCGAGAGCGATGGACCCGGTGGAAACGACGGGAACGGCCTCGAGGGCTTTCGCCCCGAGCTTCATGATGGCGCCTTTTCCAAAGAGCTTCTCTATCTGAGATACCGCCATGTCTATGGCTTTGCCTCTATTGTCTTCGTCTCTCACGTCGATGCCTCCCTTCTGGGTTTTCGGGTTCATCTTTCTCCTTTATGTCGTCCCCGTATGGGGCCTCTTCTCGCTGCATCTCTGGGGTCGTTTCATTTCTCCACACCCAGTTCCTTCTCGAAGAGCGGCTCGTACGTCGCGCCTTCCCTTCCGAGGATGCTCTTGTAAAGAATGATACGCTCGATCGCGAACCGCGGACATTCCAGGGGAGGGGTGTCTCTCTCCAGAAGAGGCGCGGGCACTTTCATCCTCCCGAAGGTAATATGAGGGGTGAAACCCCGTTTCTCTCGTTCGTAACCCAGGGCTGTGAGTCGGGTCTCTATATCATGGTATATCGAGCGGATGATGTCAACTCCTTCATCGATGGTGGCGACAATGACCCGGGGCCTTCGCCTGTCGGGAAAGGCGTCGATGCGCTTCAGCGTCGTTTCGACCCCCGGGTAGGGCCCGGCCGCCCCGAGGACCTCCGTTATCTCCCGTGCCCGTGCGTCCGATATCTCCCCGAAGAACCTGATGGTGATGTGCTGTCCTTCGGGCCTGACCCACCTGACGCCCGGAACGCTCTTTGCCATGGCCTCCGACACCTGCGAGAGGTATGCCTTGACCTTCGGGGGGATCTCGAAGGCGAGAAAGGACCTCATCCGCCCACCTTCCCTTCGAGATGGTCGAGGACAAAAAGAAGCGCCTCGTCTCCGGAGCGCCGGCGTATCTCCCGTCTTGTGCCCTCAAAGAGGAACCCGCGGACGGAGGCCGTGCCCCGCGCCGCCAGTGAGATGAAAACGGTCCCGACGGGCTTCTCCGGCGAACCGCCCGCGGGCCCGGCTATCCCCGTGACGGCAACGGCGATATCGGTCCCCAGTCTTTCCCGCGCCCCTTCAGCCATCGCCCGGGCGACCTCTCCGCTCACGGCCCCGTGACGCTCTATGACCTCCGCGGGGACGCCGAGAAGGGCCGTCTTGGCCCTGTTGCTGTACGTCACCACGCCGCCTTCGAACGACGCCGACGCGCCGGGCACGGAGGTTATCCGGCCGGCTATGAGCCCTCCCGTGCAGGATTCGGCGGTGCATAAGGAAAGGGACCGCGCCGTCAGGGTCTTGACCAGTTTCTCCTCGATCTTCATATGAACCTCGTCCACAGGAGAACAAGGATGTTCGCGAATATGCCGGCGACCACATCGTCCCCCACAACGCCCCAGCCACCTTTGAGCCGTTCCATCCGGCCCACGGGAAAGGGCTTGAGGATATCGAAGATGCGGAAGAGAACGAAACCTACGGCCACGTTGACGAGTGTCGCCCTGTGTCCCGCCATGGCGACGCACATGCCGGCGAACTCATCGATGACGATGTGGCCGGGGTCTTCGCCCTCGAACCTCTCCATCGTGACCGTCGCCACGGCGAAGACGATCAGAACGACGGCGAAGAAGGCATTGCCGAAGACCGCCGGGAAGAGCCAGATCAGCGCCGCGGCGAGAACCGACGCGTAGGTCCCCGGCGCTCCGGGGATAGAGCCCACGAAACAACAGGTGTTGAAGAAGGAAAGGACCGCGTCAATGGGTCTTCTTTTCACCATAGACTTCTTTTTCGTCAAAGACCTTCTTCCCGATGACCTTCCATCCATCCGACCAGGCGCGGTAGAAGCAGCTCCAGTACCCGGTGTGACAGGCCGCCCCCTTCTGGTCCACGATAAGGAGGATGGTATCGTTGTCACAGTCGATGCGGACCTCCTTCACGGCCTGGGTGTGGCCCGAGGTCTCGCCCTTGAGCCAGAGCTTCTGCCGCGACCTTGAATAATAGTGGGCGGTCTTCGTCTTCAGCGTGAGATCCAGGGCTTCCTTGTTCATGTAAGCGACCATGAGAACGTCCTTTGAGCCTGCATCCTGCACGACAGCGGGCACAAGCCCCTTTTCATCCCATTTCAGATCATCCATTGCGACTCCTCATTTCTATGCGTATTACTTATCATGTCTCTTTTTTGACCTGTTTTTTTGGCCGACGGGCTTCCTACAGCCTCACGTTCACGCCGCGGTCCCTCAGGTAGCGTTTCGCGTCGACGACCGTGTGCTCCCGGTAGTGGAATATCGACGCGGCGAGGACGGCGTCCGCCTTCGCCAACGTGAGCCCTTCGTAGAGGTGTTCCAGGGTCCCCACTCCACCCGAGGCTATGACGGGGATGTTCACGGACTCGGCGATGGCCCTCGTCAGATCGATATCGAAGCCGATCTTCGTCCCGTCCCGGTCCATGCTGGTAAGGAGTATCTCCCCCGCCCCCAGCTCCTCCACCTTCTTCGCCCAGCCGATGGCATCGATGCCTGTCGGCCTGCGGCCTCCGTAGGTGTAGACCTCGAACCCTCCGCCTTCGCGTCTCTTCGCGTCGATGGCGACGCATATGCACTGGCTCCCGAAGATCTCGCTCGATTCCCTGACGAATTCGGGGTTCTCCACCGCCGTCGTGTTGACGGTCACTTTGTCCGCCCCGGCCCTTAAGATGTCCCGGATATCGTCCAGGGAGCGTATGCCGCCTCCCACCGTCAGCGGCATGAAGACCTCGTGGGAGACCCGCTCGACGACGTCGATGATGGTCCGTCTCTTCTCGTGGGAAGCGGTGATGTCAAGAAAGCACAGCTCGTCCGCCAGTTGCTCCTCGTATGCCTTCGCGTTCTCCACGGGATCGCCGGCGTCTTTGAGCTCGAGAAAATTGGTCCCTTTTACGACCCTGCCTTCCATGACGTCAAGGCAGGGGATGATCCTCTTAGTCAGCATAACCCATAGCCTCCTCGATGCCTATGAACCCCTCGTAGAAGGCTTTTCCTATGATCGCCGCCCAGACGTCCATCTCCGCGAGGCGTCTGACGTCGTCTATGTTCGATACGCCGCCGCTCGCAATGACGGGCAGCCGTGTCATTCCGGATATTGCTTTGAGACCGGCAAGATCGGGGCCGCTCAGCATCCCGTCCCGTTCGATGCTCGTGCACAGGACGGCCATGATCCCGATGCGCTCGGCAGCGCTGAGAATGGCCCCCGGGTCCCTGTCGACGGCGTTCTTCCAGCCCCGCGACATCGGCCTGCCCCCGAGAAGGTCAAGTCCGAGGACGATGTTGGGGAACCGCGTGAGTCCCTCGAAATACTCCTCGTCTTCCAGGGCGCGGGTGCCGACGATGATGCCGTCAACGCCGAGGTCACTGTAATATTTGATGGTATCGTCGGTACGAATGCCGCCCCCGACCTCCATGTATCCTTTCACCATGGAGCGGATCTTCCTGATGATGTCCCCGTGGACGGGCTCGCCCGTCCGGGCGCCGTCGAGGTCGATGATATGGAAATCCCGGGCGCCGCGGCCAACCATCTCTTCGATCAGCGAGGGCGGGTCGTCGCTGTAGACCGTCACCTCCTGGAAATCACCTTTCCTGAGGCGCACGGTCTTGCCGCCCATGAGGTCCATCGCAAAGAGCGCTTTCACTCCGCGGGCTCCGTCGTCTCCTTCGGCTCGACGAGTTCGTCCAGTCCCGCGTTGATGCCTTCCCCGGCAAGCTCTTCCGCCGTTACCCAGCGCGCTCCCCTGCGAAAGAACTTTCCCACTGTCAGCAGGTTCTGCGTGAGGGCCTTCTGTTCTTCCGAGTAGGCGAAGATCTTGCCCACCATCCTGTTCTTCATGAGGTGCATGTGGAAAGCGACCGAGGCGGGCTTCTCCACGGCGAAATTGCCGCCCTTGCGCTCCTGGAAACGGTAGACAAGGACATGAATGTACGGCTGGTCCGGTTTCATCCCGTCGGAGTACCCGATATTCCGCTCCGTGAGCGCCGTCTTGAGCTTTTCCCTGATGATTACCGGGGCGTCGGTATGTACGACGCCGGGATTGATGGCCCTCCCGCATACGGGACAATGCATCTCCTTCCCGGGGTCCGTGAGCGTCTCCACAACAATGCCGAGGTCGCCCATGGCATGAACGGACGAAACGCCAAAGGCGACGGCGAACACTCCGACGAAAAGAAGCCTCCATACTCTCGCCAACGTTATGAACATGTATAAATTCTATAGGAAAACCGCACCAAAAGAAAGACAAAAAAGACGGTTCCAGGGTTCAAGGGTTCAAGAGTATCAGGAACTTCGTTTCCCTGTCCTTCCCCTTGAACTCTTGAACCCTGGAACCTGGAACGGATCTGGTTTTCGCGAAGGCGAAAACTAGATCATAAGATACTTCCGTTTCACCTCTTCATTCGCTTCCAGTTCCTGAACCGTGCCTTCGAAGCGGATCCTGCCGTTATCGATGACGTAGGCCCTGGTGATCATCTTCAAGGCCGAGCGGACGTTCTGCTCCGACAGGAGGATGCTGATGCCGGCCTCTTTGAGCCTCAGGATCTGCTCTTCCAGGTCCCGGACGATGAGCGGGGCGAGGCCCTCCGTGGGCTCGTCGAGGAGCAAAAGCTCGGGGCTCCCCATGAGCGCCCTCGCTATGGTGAGCATCTGCTGTTCGCCGCCGCTTAAGTGCCCGGCACGGCGCGACCGTATTTCCCTCAGGGCGGGGAAAAGACCGTACACCCTTTCCTTGTCCCATTCGTTGCCCCGACGATGGACTATTTCCAGGTTGTCATCGACGCAGAGATCGGCAAAGACCCTGCGGTCGTCGGGGACATAGCCGATACCCTGGCGGAAAAGCATGAAGGGCTTGCGCCCGGCGATCCCGGTCCCCTTGAAGGTGATCGTTCCCTTCCGCGGCGGCACGATGCCCATGATGCTCTTCATGGTGGTCGACTTTCCCGCGCCGTTGCGCCCCAGAAGGCCCACCACCTCGCCGGCCCTGACGCGTAAGGTCACGCCGAAGAGGATGTGGCTTAAGCCGTAGTAGGTATCGATGGCGTTCACATCAAGCATGTGTCGCTCCCGCCGAGATACGCGTCCTGCACCTCCTGGCAGCACCTGACGTCGTCGCAGGTACCCTCGATGATCGTCGACCCCCGCACCATGACCATGATACGATCCGATATGGAGAATACGATCTCCATGTCGTGCTCGCAGAAGAGAATGGTGATGCCGAGCTTCTCCTTGAGCTGCCTGATGAGATCGATGCAGCGTGTCGTCTCCTCAGGCGACATCCCCGCGGTGGGCTCGTCGAGTATGAGGAACTGGGGGTTCCCCCCGAGGGCGATGGCGATCTCAAGGACCTTGCGCTCGCCGTGGGAGAGGGCCGCGCTCGTGGCGTCCCGTATGTCAATGAGGCCCACGTTCTCGAGGATCCTTTCCGTCTCTCCCACGGCAAGCCCCGCCGATGGCGCGAAGAGGTTCCACGTTCTCTTCTGCTGCGAAAGGACGGAGACCTGGACATTCTCAAAAACGGTGAGCCGGGGAAAGACGTTCACCACCTGGAAGGACCGCGACATGCCCCTGCGGCAGACCTTGTAGGAGGGAAGCCCGGTTATGTCCTCACCCTTGAAGAGGACCTTTCCGTCGTCGGGCTTCAACACGCCCGTGATAAGGTTGAAAAGGGTCGTCTTTCCCGCCCCGTTCGGCCCTATGACGGCGACGACCTCGCCTTCCTTCACGGACAGGCTCGCATCGTTGACGGCCTTGAAGCCGCCGAAGGATTTCTTGAGTGAGGTCACTTCCAGCACGTAAGGCTCCTTGCTCCCATCATGCGCTTCTCGCTTTCTTCTTCACGAACCTGTCGAGGTATCCGAGGACACCGTTCGGCAGGAAGAAGATGACGAGCATCATGATGACGCCCAGGATGAGGGCCCAGTACACGGTGATGCCGCTGACATAGGTCCTGAGGAGAACTATGATCCCGGCTCCCACCATGGGGCCGAGAAAGGAGAACCACCCGCCGAGGAGGCACATGATGATGAGCTCCAAAGAGAGTGTCCAGAACATCATGTCGGGAAAGACCGTGTTGTCCACGACGACAAAGAGCGACCCGGCCACGCCCCCGAAGAAGCCGGCGATGGTCAGCGCGAGGAGTTGCTGGAGCTTCACGTTGACGCCGATCATCTCGGAGCGCACCGGGTTGTCCCGTATCCCCTGGAGGGCGCTCCCGAAGGGGGACCGTATCATCCTGTAGAGGATGAACATGGACACGGCGGTGACGATCAGGGTGAAGTAGTATGCCCCGTTGGGCGAAGAGACGATGTCGGGAAGGGGGACGCCGTGGATGCCGTCATCACCCCCGGTGAAGGAGTACCACCGGTAGACGATGGCCCACACCAGCGACCCCAGCGATATCTGGAGCATCCCGAAGTAGAGCTTGGAAAGACGGATGCAGATGGCCCCGATGACGAACCCCATTATCCCGGCGGCGACGGGCCCGACAACGAACCCCAGCCAGGGTGACAGACCCGACTTGATGATCATGAGCGCCGTGCCGTAGGCGCCGACGCCGTAGAAGACGGCATGGTGGAACTGGAAGACCCCCCCGTAGCCGAGGACGAAATTGAGGCTTGTCGCGCAGAGTCCCGTCAGGAGGATGATCGCCGCCAGATAGACGTAGAACCTGTCCAGGAACAGGGGGAGGAGGAAGAGAACGATGAGTGCGGCAATGACCCAGGGAGCTTTGCCGCGAAGAAGAGGGCCTTTCATGCGTGACCCCTCACCATGTCGACCTCAAAAGCCCCGTCGGCCGGAAAAGGAGCACGACGACCACGGCCAGGTAAGGGAAGACGATCCCGAACTGGGGCCAGACGAGAATGCCGAGAG